>JANLFK010000010.1 GCA_024655945.1 candidate division KSB1 bacterium | reverse complement strand
AAAGGTAAGCCTTACTGGAACCTTTTAGCCTTAGGTGAAGGCAAGGGTGGCCGAAGAGCTTATCTTGGCGCAGCTTTATCTCCAGATAAGAGTCAAGCTTCTTGGATAAGCCTTCTTGAAGCTTTAGAGATTCCTAATAGCGGACGGGGGTTACTGGTTATCCACGATGGTGACCAGGCTATCGCCACTGCCTTAGGCTTTATCTTGCCTAAAGCTAAAAGTCGCCTATGTGCCTGGCATCAACTCCGCAATGTCTTCCTTAAGACAAGGGAACTATTTCCTAATGACTGGGACAAAGTGAAACAGGCTGTTCAGGTAGCCAAAATGAGACTGGAAACTAAAGAGCCAAAGACAACGTCACCTTTGGAGAGGGGTATAAAGGAGTACCGGAGGCGCACTAGACCTATGGATGGCTTCAAGTCTCCTATGGGAGCTGCTAACTTCTTGAGAATCTGGCTAGCCAAAGAAAATGCCAGAATAGCAAAGGAAGATTGGCTTAAGGCTGTGGTAAACTAAAGAGAAGAAAGACCGGAAGACTAACATAAGGTAGATGACCTGCTTCCTCAAAGAAAAAGCCTGAATAGATGATACACTATCAGTGGACGCCGCGCTTTTTTGCCATCGTGGCGATCATCTTCCTGTACGTTCTGGTCTCCAACTGGTTCGGCCTATTGCCCGGGCTCAGTGCCTTTGGCGTAGTGGAAGAGCACGCGGCGCAGTCGGCCGCTGCGCACGCACAGGGAGCGGTGGAGGCCGTCGCCGAGCTGAGCAAGGACCATGCGGCCGAGAAGGTCATCATCCCCCTTTTCCGCTCGCCCAGCACCGACTTGAACAACAACTTTGCCTTGGCACTGCTGTCGGTGTTCATGACGCAGGTGTTCGGGGTCGTGGCCCTTGGGCCTCGCTATTTTGCCAAGTTCTTCAACGTGAGGGTGCTGGCGAAGGCGCTGCACCCCTCGCCTGGGGGCCAGCGCCAGTCTGTCCGCGCGCGGCTGGCAGCCGTTGCCTTTGGGGCCATCGACTTTATGGTGGGGATTCTGGAGGCCATCAGCGAGGTCGCCAAGGTCATCTCCTTCTCCTTCCGACTCTTTGGCAACATCTTCGCCGGCGAGGTGATGCTCCTGGTGCTCGCTTCGCTGGTGCCGCTGGTGCTGACGTTGCCTTTCTTGGGGCTTGAAGTCTTCGTGGGGCTGATCCAGGCCTTCATTTTCTATATACTGACATTGGCGTTTTTCACTGTTGCGACTACTGCCCACGGCCAGGAGGGGAAAGAGCACGAGACGCAGTGAACGAAAACGGAGGTAGCACGGACTATGGATGCTTCGACCATGAAGCTGCCTGCCGCGGGTTTGGCCATAGGTCTGGGAGCCTTCGGCCCCAGTATCGCTATGGGCGTCTTGACTTTCGGCGCGTTGCAATCCATTGGGCGCAATCCCGAGGCCACCTCGCGGATTCAGACGAGCATGTTTATCGGCATCGCCTTTGCCGAGGCAATTGCCATTTATGCCCTGGTGGTGGCCTTGATCCTTTTGTTTGTGGTCTGAAAGCGCACGCCTTGACAGGAGGGCTGCTTCTTGGACGCACTGAGACCCCTGGGGATTGATCCTGCGCTCCTCATCGCCTACCTGATCAATTTTGTCCTGCTGCTTCTGGTGCTTCGTGTGCTGCTGTATCGGCCGGTGCTCAAGATGCTGAGCGAGCGGCGGGAGAAGATCGGCGAGTCGCTGGCCCAGGCCGACAAGGTCAAGGAGGAGGCAGAGGTGCAAAGGGTCGCCTTCCAGCGGGAGTTAGAGCAGGCGCGCCAGGCCTCGCAGGAGGCAGCCAAGCGCATCGCCCAGGAGACCGAGAAGCTGCGCGAGTCCATCCTTGCCGAGGCGCGCCGCGAAGCGGAGGAGATCCGCCAGCAGGCACGCCAACAGATCGAGTTAGAGCGACAGCAACTGGTCGCGGATCTCCACCAGCAGGTAGTCGATTTGGCCGTGGAGCTGACGCCCAAGACGCTGCGCAACACGGTGGCCGTTGACGAAAAGACGCAGCGGCGTCTCATCCGGCAGTTCCTGGAGCAGAACGGAGGACTTGCGTGAGGCGCGGGGGCATGCGCGTGGTGGATACCGGTGGGCCCATCATGGTGCCGGTGGGCCCCAAGACCTTAGGCCGCATGGTCAACGTGCTCGGCAAGCCCATCGACAATGCCGGCCCGGTGGAGGCAGAGCAGTATTATCCCATCCACCGGCCGGCCCCGTCATTCGAGGAACAGGTCACGCAGGCCGAGCTCTTCGAAACGGGATTGAAGGTCATCGACTTGGTGGCGCCGTTCACCAAAGGCGGCAAGACCGGCGTGTTCGGTGGCGCGGGCGTCGGCAAGACGGTGATTATTGCCGAGCTCATGTTCAGCTTGGCCAAGGAGCACGGCGGCTTCTCGGTGTTCGCCGGCGTGGGGGAGCGCACCCGCGAGGGGACGCAGTTCTGGCACGAAATGAAGCAGATGGGGGTGCTGGACAAGACGGTGATGGTCTTCGGGCAGATGAATGAGCCGCCTGGCGTGCGCCTGCGCGTGGGGCCGACCGGCCTGACCATGGCGGAGTACTTCCGCGACCAGGGGCGCGACGTCCTGCTGTTCATCGACAACATCTACCGCTTCGTGATGAGCGGCTCAGAGGTTTCGGCGCTCCTGGGCCGCCTGCCCAGCGCCGTCGGCTACCAACCCACCTTGGGCACCGAGATGGGCGAGCTGCAGGAGCGCATCACCTCCACCAAGCGCGGCTCCATTACCTCGATGCAGGCGGTGTACGTGCCTGCCGACGACTACACCGACCCGGCGCCGGTCACCACCTTCGCCCACCTGGACGCAACCATCTCCTTGGAGCGCTCCATTGCCGAGCAAGGGCTCTATCCGGCAGTGGACCCGCTCGCCTCGACAAGCAGGATTCTGGACCCACGCATCGTGGGTGAGGAGCACTATCGGGTCGCGCGCGGGGTGCAACAGGTGCTGCAGCGCTACAAAGACCTGCAAGATATCATCGCCATCTTGGGCATCGACGAATTGAGCGAGGAAGACAAGCTGGTGGTGTCCAGGGCGCGCAAGATGCAGCGTTTCTTCTCCCAGCCGATGTTTGTCGCCTCGCAGTTTACCGGCCGCGAAGGGCGCTACGTGCCGGTACAGGAGACGGTGCGCGGCTTCAAGATGATCTTAGAAGGGCAACTGGACGACCTTCCGGAACAGGCCTTCTACATGGTGGGCACCATCGATGAAGCCATTGAAGTAGGCAGAAGCATGCGCGTGTAGGCTGCCATGCCGTTGCGACTTGACATTGTCACCCAGGAGCGCGTCCCCTACTCCGGCGAGGTGGACATGGTGATCGCCCCTGGCATCGATGGCGTACTGGGGATACTGCCGCATCATGTGCCGCTCATCACTGCCTTGGTGCCCGGGGAGCTCCGCGTCAAGCGAGGGGCAGAAGAGGAAATCTTTGCCATTGGTGGCGGTTTCATGGAGGTTCTGCCCGATGGCGTCACCGTGCTGGCAGATAGCGCCGAGCGGGCCGAGGAGATCGACATCGAGCGCGCCTTGGCGGCACGGCGCCGCGCCGAGGCTCGCCTGCAGGGGCGCACCCAGGAGCAGGTGGATTTTGCGCGGGCCGAGGCCGCCCTGCACCGGGCCATCGTCCGTCTGAAGGTGGCCCAGAGCGGTCGGCGCCGTCGCCGCGGGCCAGGCACTGAGAGCGGCCCTCCTCCCTTGGATGACCGCACCTGAGGCAGAAGGCCCTGCAGAGGGCACTGCGCAGCCAAGGCGGGCGCCCCATCGCGGACGAACAGTGCTCGGGCGTTGTCTCCCCGCTCGCTGCTAAGTACCGCGCCACGAACCCCAGGAGGAGATGCGTGCATAGCAAGGGATGTTTCTCCGCTTCGAGGGGGTGGCTGCATCGCCTGCCCTCCCACTTTTGGCTGGGCATAGGACTGGTTGCTGTGGCGTGGCCCTTAAACTGGTCCCTGCGCGGGATGCGCACGCACCTACTCTTCTTCCCCTTATGGCTGGGTTATTGCTTAGCGGGGGATGGTCTGGTGGTTCTTTGCAAAGGGAATTCGCCCCTCACACGCGGCAGATGGGCGTACGGTTGGCTCTTTCTCTTTTCAGTGGTGGCCTGGTGGCTCTTCGAGCTCATCGACCTGCGTACCCAGAACTGGTTCTACCTCGGTCGCGAGCGGGTTTCGGACGTGATGTATGCCATCCTCGCCTCGCTCAGCTTTTCCACCGTGATGCCGGCGGCGTTCACCAGTGCCGAGTGGGTGGGCTGTGCCCTGCCCGCGACTAAGAATGCGCCGGCGCAAAGCCGCATCGGCAAGGGGGTGCTCGTTTTGAGCATTGCAGGCGGTTGCCTCATGCTCGCCTTGCTGCTGGCCTGGCCAAACTACTTTTTCCCTTTGGTGTGGTTGTCTCTGTTTTTTTATCCTGGACCCGCTCAACGCCTGGTCTGGCCGGCCATCGCTTGTCGCCAGCGTCGCGGCCGGAAACTGGCGGCCGGTGTGGGCCTTGTGGGGCGGCGTGATGCTGTGCGCCTTCTTCTGGGAGATGTGGAGCTACTACTCCTACCCCAAGTGGGTCTACCGGGTGCCGTTGGTTGGCGCCAGGCGCCTTTTTGAGATGCCCTGCCTGGGTATCTCGGCTATCTACCTTTCGCACTGGAGCTGTACGCGCTCTTTCATCTTTTGGCTGCTCTCCCAAAACTTCGAAGTGTCACAAAGCTTCTGGACCTGTGAAGAGCGGTGCCAGACGGATGCAGATAGAGACGAACCCCCCAGCCATTCCCAACCTCGACTACCAGTGCTACCTCGACGCGCTGCGCGAGTTCAATACCTACCAGGAAGACTGGCTCACGGTCGGGTATGCGCCCAAAGGTTTCTATCTCAAGGACCACTGCCTGATCAAGGCCGGAGGCTTGTACCACCTCTTCCACATCGCCGGCACGCCAGATGTGAGCTGCTGTCTTCCAGGAAATGAACTCTGGATTGGCCATGCCACTACGGCTGACTTTCTGCAGTGGCAGACCCACGAGCCCTGTCTTTACGTGCGCCCAGGCTGCTGGGATGGCGGCCACGTGATCGCCCCCTTTGTGGTGGCTCACGAAGGGCGCTTTTGGATGCTGTACGCCGGCTGTAGCGTGGACAATACGCAGCGCATTGGCCTCGCGGTCTCTGATGACTTGTTCACGTGGGAACGCGTGGGCGACCGCCCCGTTATCCGACCGGAGGAGTACGGCTGGGCCTTCTGTCCCACGCAGGGCGGGGCCTCATGCCGCGACCCCCACGTGCTGCGAGTAGACGAGCAATTCTTGCTCTACTACACCGCCGTGACCAAACAGGGGCGGGCCTGCGTTGCCCTTGCCACCTCGCGCAACCTCGTCGATTGGCAGGATTGCGGGCCATGCTACATCGCGCCGGACTTGACCCCTTGCGAGTCCAGCAACGTGCAGGAAATGGGGGGACGCTACTACCTCTTCTTTGGTGGTCACGTGGAGCATTGGGCGTACGTGGTTTCCGATACCCCGTGGTCCTGGCCCACGCAGCAGCCGCGGCCCGTGGCCAGCGGCATCACCGGCATGGAGGTGGTGTGCAGGCACGATCCACTGTGGCTGGTCACGTTCTTTCGCCTGGGCAAAGGGCACTGCTCGGGCGGCTTTCGTCTTTTCCTGGGCATCTTGGACTGGTCGGCGCCGTTGCCTTGGATCGACCAGGTGGTGAGCGGCGCGCAGTTGCAGCCCTTCGTTCTGTGAGAGGACATGTGTGGAGTTGACGGCAGCTGCGTATTGGGCATCCCTCCCATGGAGGTGGCATGATTGATTTCAAAGAGCATCTGTACGAGGACGATCCTTCCCAGGGGCATCCGGATGTGCGTACCAGGCTGCGCGACGGGTACTATTTCTTTCTGGGCAACGGGCGGATACAGGCGGCCGTGCAAGTCTCACCGGCTGGCGAGGGCACGCCACTGGGCCTGTTGATCATGGATCCGGAGCGCCTCGGCAAGAAGCGTGAGGCGCTCAGCTTCGACAGCCAGACCGGGCTCGAGGCCACTATGCTCAAGGTGGAACTTGGCGAAGGCACCTACACCGCGTCCGGCTCCGGCCTGCAGGTGCGGTGGAGCAGCCGCCATGGTGCGCCGGCCGTGGAGGCAACCTGGCAGGCCGGCAGCGCCCAGGTGAGCGAATTCTTCTCGTGCCCGCTGCCCGAACAGCCTCTCCTGCTGCGGGAGGTGGTCATCCATCTCCCTGAGGAGGCCAAGGGCGTGACCCTCCACACCGGGCTGCGCGACCAGCGCGTACGCAAGGAGCTTCGTCCTGGAGCAGACGGGGCCGTGGCCCACTCATTCTGCTATCGTCTCGAGAACGGCCAGGTGAGGTTAGAGCGAGAATTTCCCGTAGACCTGCGTTCTGCGAGGTCGGCGGACAGCTCTGCAACCGGTGTGAGCCTCCGTTTCGGCCACGAGCTTTTGGAGCACTTTTTCAACGCGGCACGGGTGCAGCTGCCGGCGGCCCTTTCTGCCTCCGGCCGCATGGATGGCAGCATCTGGCAGTACAACCGGGAATGGGTGCGGGACCAGGCCATTGTGGCGCACGGGTTCCTTTTGGCAGGACAGCCGGCAAGGGCGCGCACCATGCTGGAGCGCCTCTTTGCGGAGTTTGTGACCGCAGAGGGCGACACCGTGGACTCCAGCGTGCGCCGCAGCCCGGACGAGGTGGAGCTTGACCAGGGAGGGGTGCTGCTCTCTGCGCTGGCATCCTACTGGCATTGGACGGGCGATCTCAGCCTGGCCAACCGTCTGTGGCCGCGTGTGGTGGCGGTAGCGGAATTCCCCTTGCGCCCTGTGTTTCGCCATCCGCAATCGGGTTTGTTGACAAACTGCCGGGAATTCTGGGAGCGCCACCGGCTCTACGGGATCCAGCCAGGCATAGAGCTTGCGCATCAGCTCTACGCGTCTGTCGGCTTGCGTGCTGCGACCGAGCTGGCCGAGGCACTGGGGCATATGGCCCACGCGAAGAAGTGGCGGCAGGAAGCGGAGACGCTGTGGGAGGCGGCGCTGCATCACGCCACGCACAGCTTGGTGGACAAGGGTCGGCTTATCAAGAGGCGGGGGCTGGACGGTCGCGTCCAGGAGAGCATCACTCCCACTGCCGAGGCTCAGCTTCATCCGAGCGTGCCGCTGGCTGGCCCTGGGCCCCACTTCCTTGACCCGGACACTTCCTGTGTGCTCCCGATAGCCCTGGGCATGGTGGACCCCGCCTCGCCCGTGGCCAAGGGCACGCTGGCGAGCATGGAGGAGTTGTGGAATCAGGCGTGGGAGATCGGCGGCTACGGCCGCTACCACGTCTCCTCGGAGCCAGATTCTCCAGGCCCATGGCCCTTTGCATCGCTGTTCGTGGCGCGCGCCTACGTGGAGGTCGGAGATGGCGAGAAAGTGTGGCGTGTCCTGCGCTGGCTGGACTGGATCCCTGGGGGCACACCTGGCGCCTGGTTCGAATTCTACGGCCCGCGCCCATCGCCACCTTGCCCGCAAGTGGGGATTATCCCATGGACGTGGGCAGAGATGCTCCTCCTCTTGGTGCAGCACATCGTCGGCCTGCGGCTTGGGGGCAGCAGCTTATCTCTTCGCCCAAGGCTGCTGCCTGGCATAGACCACATCGAAGGCGAGTTTGCCTTGCGCGGCGCACGCCTCCGCCTGGACATCAAGAGGGCCGAATCGCCGGCGCAAAGTGCCTTCCGCACCGACGGCCGCTTGCTGCGTTCCGGCCCCCGCGAGGCCGTTCTGGCCTACCCAGACGGAGATATCCACGTGGAAGCGGTTGTTCCGTAACGTGCGGCTGTGCTCAGGGACAGGGAGGGTCGAGATTATGACCAGCAGGGAGCGGGTGCGCACGGCCTTGGCTCACCGCGCGCCCGACAAGGTGCCCATCGACTTTGGCAGCACGGCGGTGACGGGGATGCACGTCACCTGCGTGGCGGCGCTGCGCGAGTACTACGGACTCGAGAAGCGGCCGGTCAAGGTGCATGAGCCCTACCAGATGCTCGGGTGGATCGATGACGACCTGCAGCAGGCGCTGGGCATCGACGTGGAGGGCCTGTATTCGCGCACGACCATGTTCGGCTTTCCCAATGAGAACTGGCACGAGTTCCGCCTCCCGTGGGGCCAGATCGTGCTCGTCTCCGAACACTTTCGTACAACCGTGGACCAGAATGGGGATTTGCTCATCTATCCCGAAGGGGATACCACTGCGCCGCCCAGTGGACGCATGCCAGTAGGCGGGTACTTCTTCGACACCATTGTTCGCCAGCCGCCCATCGTGGAGACGGAGCTCAATCCCGAGGACAACCTCGAGGAGTTCGTGCCTCTGTCTGCGCAGGACGTGGACCACTATCGGGCCGAAGTGCGGCGTCTGAGTGGGCGCTCGCGGGCGGTGGTGGCAAGCTTCGGAGGAACTGCCTTCGGCGACATCGCCTTGGTGCCGGCCCCTTTCCTCAAATACCCCAAGGGGATTCGCGACATTGAGGAGTGGTATATCTCCACGGTCACGCGACAAGACTACCTGCACCGGGTTTTCGCAAAACAGACCGAGGTTGCGCTGGCCAACCTGGAGAAGATCCACGCAATTGTCGGAGACCTGGTGGATGTGGTCTTTGTCTGCGGAACGGACTTTGGCACTCAGACGTCCAGCTTCTGTTCGATTGGCACCTTTCGCTCGCTGTATGCGCCCTACTACAAGCGCGTCAACGACTGGATTCATCAGCACACGCCCTGGAAGACCTTCAAGCATTCTTGCGGCGCGGTGGAGCCGTTTGTCGAGGCGTTTCTCGAGATCGGATTTGACATCCTCAACCCGGTGCAATGTTCGGCGGCGGGCATGGACCCTGTGCACTTGAAACGGCGCTACGGTGACCGGATAGCGCTCTGGGGCGGGGGAGTCGACACGCAGAAGACGCTGCCCTTTGCCTCCCCGGCTGCGGTACGGGAGGAGGTGCTGCGGCGCTGCGAAGTCTTTGGGCGCGACGGGGGGTACGTGTTCAATGCCGTCCACAATATTCAGGCCAACACGCCGGTGCAGAACATCGTTGCTATGTTTGAGGCAGTCAAAGAGTTCAACGGCGAGCATTAGGGTCGCGCGTCACCTAGGTGGTCGTCCCAGTAGCGAGAGGAGATGTGCCATGAGAGCGCGCGTGGTAGTCATGTCCGTGGCGACGGCGCTCCTTTGGTCGGCTTCTACGGCTTCGGCGCAGGCGCCGCTTCCGTTCGCCCAGGCCTACGACGCCATGCTGCCTGCGCCGCCGGGAGCGCTGGGCAACGGACTGCTCGGCTATGTGAATCCGGCGGTCTTGTCCTACGTGCATGGCCCCGAGCTGCGGTTGGTGTTCGTCCGGCGTGAGGGGGCGTTGCATCAGTGGGGGCTGTTCACGGCAGCGCCGCACCTCGGCTTCGGAATGGTGGAGGATCGCTCTTTGGACAAGGACGTTCGCTCCTACCATGCCGCAGTTGCTGCAGGTGGCGGTGGCCTGTCCTTCGGTGCCGGTTACGGCTGGTCGCAGACCGGAGGGGGACAGTTGTGGTACGGGGGCCTGTTGGCGCGGCCGGTGCGCTTCGTCTCCTTGGGCCTGGCCGGATGGCATGCGCCGCACCAGGACCGCCAGGAGGTGAGCTGCGAAGTGGGGCTCCGCCCGTTGGGCACCGACGTGCTCACCCTCTTTGCGGACGGGAGCGTTCGCGGGCGGCAACGGGTCGCGGACGGGCGTTGGTGCGTGGGGGGCGCCCTGCAGCCGGTCACCGGCATCTATGTCGTGGGCCGCTACTTTCGCGACGGCGCCTTCACCGTGGGATTGAGCCTGAGTCTGGGCAAAGCTAGTTTCGCCGTGCAGCGCCGCAGTCCTAAGGACACCGGTCCTGACGACCTCGCTTACACCGTGCGAGTGGGCAAGGCCACGCCTAACTTCGTCGATTCCCACCTCTTGCGCGGCAAGTGCTGGCTGCCCATGGAGTTGAAGGGCGCGGTGGTCTACCAGCGCCGGCGCCTCATGGATGTGGCAGGGCACAAGCTCAGCGACCTTCTTTTCACTCTTCAGGATGCCGCCGAAGACCCCCGCGTGGCAGTTGTGGCGGTCAACTTGTCCGGAGTGGACGTCACTGCGCAGCTGGCCTGGGAGCTGCGCCGGCAACTGGCCGAAGTACGGCGTTCCGGCAAGAAGGTCATCGCCTACATCGACCGCGGCGACATGACCGAGTACCACCTGGCCAGTGTCGCCGACTGGGTGGTCATGGACCGCGAGGGGATGTTGACACTCCTTGGGTACGTGACCGGCCGCACTTTCCTGAAGGGGACACTCGACAAGCTCGGAATCGGTTACGAGGAGTGGCGGTACTTCAAGTACAAATCGGGCGCCGAGGTACTTTCCCGCGAGCAGATGTCGGAGGCAGATCGTGAGCAGAGGCTTGCCTGGCTCCAAGACCAGTACGCCATCGTGCGCGACGAGGTGGCGGCATCACGGGGCTTTTCTCCGGCCTATTTCGACTCGCTGATCAACAACGCGGGCGTCTTCCTGCCGGAGCAGGCTATGCGCGCTCATCTGGTGGACACCATCGGCAGGTGGAAGGATGTCGACCAGCTCCTCGTGTCTGTAGCCGGCGGGAAGAAGAAGAAACTGGCGCCTGCAGAGCTGGCCAATCGCCAGTATCCTCCAGCCGAGTGGGGGAGCAGGCCGCAAGTGGCGGTGGTCTATGCGATAGGCGAGTGCGACATGGAGCAAGGCATCAATGCGCGGAAGCTCGAGAAGGACCTGCTGCGCATAGCCGAGCGGCGCCGCGTGAAGGCGGTGGTGGTGCGGGTCGACTCGCCCGGCGGGGATGCACTCGCCTCGGACCTGGTTGCCGAGGCCATGAAGAAGTGTCGCGCGAAGAAGCCAGTCATCGTCAGTCAGGGCAGCGTCGCCGGGTCAGGCGGATATTGGCTGTCCATGTACGGCGATGCCATTGTGTCGACCCCGGCAACCATCACCGGCTCCATCGGAGTAATCGGCGGTTGGCTGTGGAACAAGGGCTTGGGCGAACGCCTTGGCATGTCCAGCGACCACGTGCAGGTGGGCGAGCATGCGGACCTTGGCTTCGGCATTACCTTGCCCCTGCTTGGGGTGGAGATTCCTGACAGGAAACCGACTCTCCAGGAGCAAGAACGGCTGGAGGTGCTCATCCGCACCCTGTACAGAGACTTTGTCAACAAGGTGGCCGAAGGCCGGCGCATACAGCCGGATGCGGTCGAGGAAATCGCCCAGGGGCGTATCTGGTCGGGCGCTGCGGCGAAGAGCCGTGGCCTTGTCGACGAGCTGGGTGGCCTTCAGGACGCCCTGCAATTGGCCAGGCAACGGGCGCAACTGCCGGCGGGGGCCAGGATTGAGGTGGTTGAGCTGCCACGCCCTGGGTTGATAAACCCGGAGGTGCTCATGCCCAAGGTGGCGCCGCTGGGGACGAGGGACATTCTTCCGCCGCAGGAGCTGCGCTACCTCAGGCTCATCGCCCGCTTCCCTGGTCAGCCGCTTCCTGTGCTCCCTCCAGATCTGCACCTGGTGCGATGAGTGTTATGAGGCGGCGTATTGCAGGCGAGCGGGACGGCAGCCAGGAGAGGCCGCCTTGGCATCCCACCGGCTGGCCCAGGGACAGATGCAGGGCCCTTGATCGGAGGGGTGGTTAAAGATGCGCTGTGCCGCACATTTCGCTTGACTTTCTCCGGGAATTCGTTACATTAGCTATTGGTTGCGCGCCCCACTCCCCACATCCGGAAGGAGGTGATCCCTGTGGCAGAGAAGGCATTCTGTGTGAAGTGTCGGAAGATGGTCGACATCGCCAACGCCCAGCCGGTGACGATGAAGAACGGCTGCCCCGCCCTGAAGGGCAAATGTCCCGTCTGCGGGACCGGAGTGTACAAGATTCTGCCCAAGAAGTAGCATCACCACCCAGTCCCCCTTTTCAGGAGCTGCTCACAGGTGTCAATACAGCCAGGGCGGACCGTCCGGTCCGCCCTTCTCACCCAGAGCGGCCGAGGAGCCTCCCCTGCGATGGCGAGTGCTGGCCACGAGGCCGGAAGGAGTGCCTGGCTGCGCTGCGGCAAAGCCCGCGGCCAATGGTCCATCGGCCGGACTCCGCAGGTAGCTCTTGAGTTTCCCCACTCTCCCACCTGCGCCGTGGCGCCTTAAAGGTGCCCATGCACGACCTACCCCAAGGCAGGAGCGTTTCCTTGTGGCTGGCGGCGAGGCTCCGCCATGGCCCTCCACGGGCAGGTGCCCACGCAGTGACCTGCCGTCTTCCCGGATGACAAGCAGCCAAGTCAATCTTGTCCAAACCCTCCCCCTTCGCCATGCACGCCGGCCGCGCAGGGACCACTGGAAAGCTGCCCCCTGTGGCGCCACACTGCGGGTGTTTCGGCTTGATTGTTTTTTGAATTTGTTGTACATTTCCAGGTGCTTAAACAAGGGCAGCAGAGGAAATTGGAGAGATGTTAGCCGATTTTGAAGAGAGAGTTGCCAACCTCCGCGAGCGGTTGCTTCAGCTCCGGGGGTGTCTTTGACCTGGATAACAAGCAACGGCAGATCCCTGAGCTTGAGGCGACCACGCAGCAGCCGGGCTTCTGGGATGATCGCGAGCGCGCACAAGAGCTCATGCGCACGCTGAGCTCCTTCCGCGAGGATGTGCAGACCTGGAACGACCTGAACAAGCGCTTGGAGGACATCGAGGTGTTGGCGCAGCTGGCAGAGGAAGAGCAAGACAGCCAGGCGGAGGCGGAAGTCGCCAGCGAGCTGCGCCAACTGGAGCAGGCGATCGAAAAGATAGAGCTGGAGACCATCCTTGCCGGGGAGGACGACGCGAAGAGCGCCATCCTCACCATCCATCCCGGGGCAGGGGGAACGGAAAGCCAGGACTGGGCGCAGATGCTCATGCGCATGTACTTGCGCTGGATCGAGCGCCGTGGCTTCACCGGCGTGGTCATGGACGTGCTCCCTGGCGAGGAGGCGGGCATCAAGAGCGCGACCATCGAAGTGCAGGGCAAGTACGCCTACGGCTACCTGAAGGCGGAAGCAGGTGTCCATCGCCTGGTGCGGCTTTCGCCTTTCGACTTTAACAATCGCCGTCACACCTCCTTTGCCTCGGTGTTCGTCTACCCGGAGGTGGAGAACGACGTGGAGATCCACATCGACCCCAATGACCTGCGCATCGACACGTTCCGGGCCAGCGGCGCCGGCGGTCAGCACGTGAACAAGACTAGCTCGGCGGTGCGCATCACCCACATCCCTACCGGCATTGTGGTGCAGTGTCAGAGCGAGCGCTCGCAGCACCGCAACAAGGACTTTGCCATGAAGATCCTCATGGCGCGCCTGTACCAGAAGAAGAAGGAGGAAGAGCAGGAGCGCCTGGAGAAGATAGAGAGCACCAAGCGGGAAATCGGCTGGGGCAATCAGATCCGCTCGTACGTGCTTCACCCCTACAACCTGGTGAAGGACCATCGTACCGGGGTAGAGACCAGCAATACGCAAGCGGTGCTGGACGGGGAGATCGACGAGTTTATCCGGGCCTATCTGCTGCAGCAGCGCGACGGCCGGAAGGCGGCGTGAGCCAAGGGTGAGAGGAGCCGGCGCGCAGTAGATGGCTTTCCAAGACTGGGTTTCTGTGGCGACGCTGGGGCTTACGCTGGTCGGCGTTGCGCTGGGCAGCTATCCGGGCCTGCGGATGAATCGCGCGACCATCGCCCTGGTGGGGGCGACCAGCTTGGAGCAAGCTTACCGGGCGGTAGATTGGAGCACCATCGTGCTCTTGTTTTCCATGATGGTGCTGAACATCAACCTCCGCCTGGCCGGGTTCTTTCGCATCGTCTCTGCGCGTGTCGTCGGTTTCGCCCGGACGTCCCGGCAACTTCTGTTTCTCATTGTCGTCGTCTCCGGGGTATTGTCCGCGGTGTTTCTCAACGACACCGTGGTGCTCATGTTCACCCCGTTGCTGGTGGAGATCCTCAAGTCGCTGCGGCGGGATCCGGTGCCGTACTTGGTGGCGCTGGCCACGGCGGCCAACGTCGGGTCGGCGGCGACCATCATCGGCAATCCGCAGAACATGCTCATCGGCATGGCGTCTAAGATCTCCTTTGGCCGCTTTGTAGCAGCGATGGCACCTGTGGCCCTGGCAGGCCTGCTGGTGTGCTACGCGGTAGTGGTGCTGGTCTACCGCCGGGAGTTCAAGCAGAATTCGTTCCACCCGGTGGTCGGCTACCAGGTGCGGACGTCTCGGCCGCTGCTCATCAAGAGCCTCATCGCCTTTGGGCTCATGATGGTAGCGCTGGTTGCCGGCATGCCGACGCCGCTTGCGGCGCTTGGCGCGGCATCGACCCTCTTGGTGACCAGACGCATAAAGCCGGCGCGGGTGTTCACGGAGCTCGACTGGTCGCTGTTGGTCTTTTTTGCCAGCCTCTTTGTGGTCACGCACGCGGTGAATGTGTTAGTGGTCAGCGGGCTGCACGGCGACCTTGGGAGGCTGGCCTCAGGCAGGGGCCTGGCCACGTTGAGCGCAGTTGCGGTGGTGCTCAGCAACTTAGTGTCGAACGTGCCGGCAGTCCTGCTGCTGCGCCCCATAGCTTTTTCTTGGCCCGAGCCGAATGTCGCGTGGTTGACCCTGGCGATGGCCACGACCTTTGCGGGCAACCTGACCCTGCTCGGCTCGGTGGCCAACCTCATCGTTGCCGAGAGCGCCCGGGCGCGGGGCGTACGGCTGAGCATTGCTGAGTACCTGAAGGCGGGTGTCCCGATCACCCTGCTCACGGTGGCGCTGGGGGTGATCTGGTTGACCCGGTGGGCATGAAAGGTGTGTTCTGAGCAGGCGGACTGAAGCGCGAACGGGCGAGGAGGGAGTGCGGCCTACCTGTGCGGTGATCGACTTAGGGGCCATAGCGTACAACCTGGGGCAGATTCGCGCCAAGGTTGCGCCCGCGCGCATCATGGCCGTGGTCAAGGCCAATGCCTACGGCCATGGCGCCCTGGAGGTGGCGACCACCGCGCTGGCCAGCGGCGCAAGTTACCTGGGCGTCGCCTTGGTGGAAGAGGGGATGGAGCTTCGCGCCGGAGGGGTGAAAGCGCCGATACTGGTCTTCGGCGGCACAGTCCCGGAACAGGCGCCGTTGTTTGTGGAAAATGACCTCACCGCTACCGTCTACACGCTCCAGGCGGCTGAGGCGTTGGCCGGGGTGGCTCGGCGGTTGGGGAAGACGGCCACCGTGCACGTGAAGATAGACACTGGCATGGGCCGCGTCGGGGTGGCCTGGGACGAAGCGCTCTCCTTTCTCCGCTGGCTCACCGCGCAACCAGGGCTGCGCGTGGAAGGGGTGTACACGCATCTTGCCACTTCTGACGAAAAAGACAAGGCGTTTGCCGAGCTGCAACTGGCGCGCTTTCGTCAAGTAGTGGACGGGGTAGAAGCCATGGGGCTGCGCTTGATAAAGCATGCCGCCAACAGCGGCGCCATTTTGGACATGCCGGAGAGCTACTTTGACATGGTGCGGCCGGGAGTGATGATGTACGGCTACTATCCGTCGCCCCACACCAGTCAAAGCGTGCCCCTGCGTCCGGCGATGACGTTTAAGACGAGGGTCCTCTTGGTGAAAAAGGTCGCGCGGGGCACCAGCATCAGCTACGGACGGCAGTTCATCGCCCCACGGCCGACCACCATCGCCACGCTGCCTGTGGGCTATGCCGACGGCTACAACAGGTTGCTCTCCAACCGTGGCGAAGTGCTCATCCGTGGCAGGCGCTACCCGGTGGTCGGCAGAGTGTGCATGGACCAGATTATGGTGGACCTTGGGCCGGAAAGCGACGTCCAGCCCGGCGAGGAGGTCGTGCTCTTTGGCCGCCAGGGCGATGAGGAAGTGAGCGTGTATTGGATCTGCGAGAAGCTGGGGACAATCCCCTACGAGGTGACCTGCTGGGTGTCGGCGCGAGTGCCAAGGGTCTCCACGCGCGGCGGCCCGCTCAATGGTGACGGAGATGAGCAAAGAGCCTGAGGAAAATGTTGTCACAACTGCTGCCGTAGAGCTGAATGAAGTGATGAGGGTGCGCCGGCAGAAGCTTGCCAAGTTGGCGGAGCTGTCGGTGAACCCCTACCCTTACCATTTCCGCCGCACCGCGGTGGCCCAGCAGGTACTCGCCGATTTTCCCAGCTACGAGGGCAAAGAGGTGGCGCTGGCCGGGCGCGTCATGTCCCTGCGACGGATGGGGAAAGCCGCCTTTGCGCACATCGCCGACGCTTCCGGCAAGATGCAGATTTACCTCAGAGTGGATCAGGTCGGCGAGGCCGCTTACCAGGTGTTTGATCTGGTGGATATCGGCGATATTGTCGGGGTCAGAGGCCAGGTCTTCCGCACCAAGACAGGCGAGATCACGGTCTTGGTCAAAGAGTTCCAGCTCCTGGCGAAAAGCCTGCGCCCGCTCCCGGTGGTCAAGGAGCGGGAGGTCGATGGCCAGCGCCAGGTCTTTGACCAGTTCGCCGATGTGGAGCTCCGCTACCGCCAGCGCTACGTGGACCTGGTGGTGAACCCGCAGGTGCGCGAGGTGTTCATCAAGCGCACGCAGATCGTGCGCGCCATGCGCAAGTTCTTGGACGAGCGCGGCTATCTGGAAGTGGAGACGCCTATCTTGCAGCCCATCTACGGCGGGGCCTCGGCGCGACCGTTCGTCACCCACCACAACGCGCTGGACATGAAGCTCTACCTGCGCATCGCCGACGAGCTCTACCTGAAACGGCTCATCGTGGGCGGCTTTGAAGGGGTCTACGAGATCGGCAAGGACTTTCGCAACGAGGGGATGGATCGCTCGCACAACCCCGAGTTCACCATGATGGAGCTCTACGTGGCCTACGAAGACTACTACTTCATGATGGAGCTGGTGGAGCAGATGGTGAGCACCATTGCCGAGGAGGTCACGGGTAGCACCACCGTGGTCTATCAAGGGCAGCGCATCGACCTCAAGCCGCCGTGGCGCCGGCTGAAGATGTTCGACGCCCTGCGCCACTACACCGGCAAGGAGCTGTACGACAAGAGCGCGGAGGAACTGCGGGGGATCGCCGCCGAGCTCGGGGTGGAGGCGGAGCACTTCTGGGACAGGGGAAAAATCATCGATGAGCTGTTTAGCCAATTTGTGGAACCCCACCTCATCCAGCCGACCTTCGTCATGGACTACCCCATCGAGCTCTCCCCACTGGCCAAGAAGCACCGCGACGATCCTCGGTTGGTGGAGCGCTTTGAACCCTACATCGCCGGGCAGGAGATCGGCAACGCCTTCTCGGAGTTGAACGACCCCATTGACCAGTCGGCCCGCTTTCAGGCGCAGATGCGCCTGCGCGAGGCGGGCCTGGAGGAAGCGCAAGTCATGGACCAGGACTATATCCGAGCCCTGGAGTACGGGATGCCGCCTACTGCCGGCCTGGGCATCGGCGTCGACCGCCTGGTCATGCTTCTCACAGACGCGCACTCGCTGCGGGATGTGATCTTTTTCCCGCACATGCGACCGGAGCACTGAGCGGGCCATGAACTACGAGCTGCTCATCGCCAGCCGCCACCTGCGCTCCAAGCGCCGCACCGGCTTCGTCTCGCTGATCACTTACATCTCGGTGTTCGGCGTGATGATCGGTGTGGCGGCGCTGATCATTGTCCTCTCGGTCATGAACGGCTTCGAAAGTGAGGTGCGTTCTCGCATCGTCGGCTTTGACGCGCACGTGCGCGTGGGCACCTACCACGACCGTGGCATCGAGGACTATGGCCAGGTGATTCGCCAGATCCAGGACATACCGCACACTCTGGGCATCTCTCCCTACATCGTGGAAAAGGGCCTGATCCGTTCAGCCGAGAGCAGTGGCGAAGGCCTGGTGGTCAAAGGGGTGGATCCGGAGACGGTGGTCAAGGTCTCGGACTTGCAGCGGAACATCGTCTACGGCAAGCTCGACTTGGGCATGGCCGAAGGCCCTGAGGGAGAGCGACCCCTCCCTGGCATTGTCCTGGGTTTCAACTTGGCAGACAAGCTCGTGGTAGGAGTCGGCGATAAGGTCACCATCATCAGTCCGGTGGGGGTCACGGGCATGTTCGGCCCCATGCCTCCGGTGATGCAGTTTCGGGTGACCGGCTACTTCCAGACAGGTCTGTATCAGTACGACGATACCTTTGCCTACATCTCGTTAGAGTCCGCGCAGAAGCTCTTCAAGATGGGGCAAGGGGTCACCGGGCTGGAGTTGCGGCTGGACAACCTGTCCAGCGCGCGCTGGGTGGCGCAGCAGATCGACAGCCGCCTGGGGTATCCGTACCGCACTACCACCTGGTTTGACATGAACCGCAACCTCTTCTCGTGGATGCAGATCGAAAAGTGGGCAGCCTTCATCGTCCTCAGCCTGATCATCATGGTTGCCGCCTTCAATATCGCCAGCACCTTGATCATGATTGTCTTGGAGAAGACCAAGGAGATCGGCATCCTCAAATCGATGGGGGCCACGGCGCAGAGCATCATGAAGATCTTTGTGTTCGAGGGTCTCATCACTGGCGTGGTGGGCACGGTACTGGGCTGTGTCGCCGGCTATGTGCTTTGCTGGTCGCAATTGGAGTACAAGTGGTTCTCGTTGCCCGGTGACGTCTACATCATCAACTTTTTGCCGGTACTCATGAGGTGGACGGACTTTGTGTGGGTGAGTTTAGCGGCGATTCTCATCAGCTATTTGGCGACCCTGTACCCGGCGTGGAAGGCATCGCGCCTGGATCCCGTGCAGGCTATACGATACGAGTAGGAGATGGCGCAGCGTAGAGCGATCCTGAGCACGACGAACCTTCACAAGAGCTACCCCATTGGGCGGGGGAGCCTGCATGTGTTGAAAGGGATCGACCTGGAAGTCTTGGAGGGGGAGATCGTGGTGGTGGTGGGGCCCTCGGGAGTAGGGAAAAGCACCTTGCTCCACATCCTGGGGGCTTTGGATCGGCCGACGGAGGGGCGCGTGCTCATCGATGGGCACGACGTGTTCAGCCTGGACGACCGCCGGCTGGCAGAGTTTCGCAACAAGCGCGCGGGGTTTGTGTTTCAGTTCCACCACCTGCTGCCGGAGCTCACGGCGCTGGAGAATGTGATCCTGCCAGGCTTGATCGCCGGGCGCTCGCGGCGGGAGTTGGAGGACGTGGGGATGACCCTTCTGGCCGAGGTAGGTCTGGAGCAGCGTGCCGCCCACCGGCCGTCGGAGCTCTCTGGGGGCGAACAGCAACGCGTGGCGGTGGCCCGAGCGCTCATCAACAGGCCGCAGCTGATCTTAGCCGATGAGCCGTCGGGAAACTTGGACCTGCAGTCCAGTCGCGCCCTGAATGCCCTGATGTGGGAACTGAGCAGGAAACACAATCGCACCCTCATCATCGTGACGCACAACTTGGAACTGGCGCGCCAGGCAGACCGGGTGATCGAACTCTATGACGGGCGCATCAAGAACAACGTGGTGGCGAACCGCTCATGATTGTGTGTGACCTGTGTGGCGTCAACCCGGCCACGCTCAAATTGACCCAGGTCATCAATGACGAGCACACCGAGCTCCACCTCTGCAAGCAGTGCGCGGAGGAGAAGGGCTTGGCCATTCCCTTTGGCGCTTTGCCCTCCACCTTTGGCGCCATGATTGTGGGGTTTCTCGGTACGCAGTTACCGACGAGCACGCGCACGGTAGGCTCGCTGAAGTGCCAAGGGTGTGGCATCACCAAAGAGGACTTTGAGCGGACTGCACTCCTTGGCTGCGCCCAGTGCTATGAAACTTTCCGTGAAGACCTCAAGTTTATCTTGCGGCGCATCCACGGGAGCAATAAGCACATCGGTATGCGGCCGCCAGCGTTACGCGATGCCGTGGAGCACCCGGACATTGAGCGGCTGCGGCAGCAGTTGGCCGAGGCAGTGGCTAGGGAGGAGTTTGAGGAGGCGGCGCGCCTCAGGGACCTGATCACCGATCTGGAGACCCAGCGTGGCAGGTCGAAGCATGGGGAGCAGTGAAGAGGACAAAGAGGCGCAGGCCAGAACAAGGGCAAGCGCGGCGGTTGCCGTCCTGGAAGGCCAGCTCTGTGCGTGGCTGGACGGGAGCGGGCCGGAGGCCGACATAATCATCACCAGTCGCGTGCGACTGGCCCGCAACTTGCACGGTCTTCGCTTCCCTGGAGCCGCCCCTGCCGAGGAGCGGGAAAGCGTCTGCCGCCAGGTGGCTGAGGCGATGGCCACAAGCCGGGCGCTGCGGCAGACGCTGCACGTGCGGCTGGATGAGCTCTCCGCCCTGGATAGGCGCTTCCTCATGGAGCGGCGCCTGGTGAGCTCGCAGTCTGCCGAGCGCCCCGAGCAGGCCGTAGTGTTCGCGGACCGGACGCAGACCCTTGCGGTGATGGTCAACGAGGAGGACCACTTGCGCCTGCAGGCCATCGCCTCCGGTCTGCAGATCGAAGAGGCGTGGGAAGCGGTGCGCACGCTGGACGACGAGCTCGGCGAGCAGCTCGACTATGCCTTCTCCGAGCAGTTTGGCTACCTGACAGCCTGCCCCACCAACACCGGCACAGGGATGCGCGTGTCCATCTTCGCCCATCTGCCGGCATTGGCGCTGCTTGAGGAGGTCGACAAGGCGCTCAAGGAGTTTGCGGGGAGCGAGATTACCGTGCGTGGCTTCTATGGCGAGGGGAGCCGCGTGCAAGGGAACATCTTCCAGATCTCCAACCAGCTCACCTTAGGGCGGGCGGAGAAGGCGATCATCAAGCGCGTGCGCAACATTGCCGAGCGCCTCGTGGGCTTGGAGCGGGAAGCGCGGGCGCGATTGCTGCAGCAGCGCCCTTTGCGGGTCAGGGACCTGGTGTACCGCGCGCGGGCACTGTTGCAGCACGCACAGCTGATTTCCTCGCTGGAGCTCATGAATCTCCTGCCGGCAGTGCGCGTGGGGAGCGAGCTGGGGCTATTGCCGCCTATCCCCCGCAGGCGGCTCAACGAGCTCCTGGTGATTGCCCTGCCGGCGCATTTGCAAAAGCGCGCGGGCAAAGAGATGGACAACGAAGAGCGCGATGCCTATCGCGCGCAGTTTGTCCGCGACTATCTGGAGGTGTGACAGGGAGCATTCCTCCGGCGTGGCATAGCGCATTTGCATGGGGGGTGGACATAATGGAGTTGGTGCCATGAGAAACAACTTTTCGCAGCGGGTGCAACGGGTCATCCAGTTGTCCAGGGACGAAGCCAGGCGGCTGGGGCACGATCACATCGGCACCGAGCACCTTCTGCTCGGTCTGATTCGCGAGGGCGAAGGGCTTGCCGTGACCATCTTGCAGCGCCTGGGCTGCGACTTGGACGAAATCCGCAGCGCCGTGGAGGATGCCGTGGGCGTGACGGGCGAGACTACCACCTACGGTAATATCCCCTTCACCCGCCGGGCTGAGAAGGCCCTCAAGATGGCCTACAATGAGGCCGAACGATATCGCTCGGACATCATCGGCACTGAGCACCTGCTGCTGGCCCTGGTCAAAGAGCGCGACGATGTTGGCAGCCAGGTGCTGCACACCTTTGATGTGACCTATGAGGCAGTAGCCCAGGAGTTGGAGAGTATCATGCAAGGCGAAATGTCTTCCGACAAGGAACTGTCGTCACAACGCGGTTCCAAGACACCGGCGCTTGACCATTTTGGTCGCGACCTCACCGAGTTGGGGCGCCGGGGGGAGCTTGACCCAATTATCGGTCGCGACGAGGAGATTCAGCGGGTGGCGCAGGTGTTGAGCCGGCGCAAGAAGAACAACCCGGTGCTCATCGGCGAGCCGGGGGTGGGCAAGACGGCCATCGCTGAGGGCCTGGCCCTGCGCATCGTGCAGAAGAAGGTGCCGCGTGTCCTGCACAACAAGAGGGTGGTCACCCTCGACTTAGGGGCCATCGTGGCGGGCACCAAGTACCGCGGCCAGTTCGAGGAGCGCATGAAGGCCATCATGAACGAGCTGGTCAAGGCCAAGGACGTCATCCTGTTCATCGACGAGCTGCACACCATCGTCGGTGCAGGCAGCGCCTCCGGCTCACTGGACGCCTCCAATATGTTCAAGCCCGCCCTCTCTCGTGGCGAGCTGCAGTGCATCGGCGCCACCACCTTGGACGAGTATCGGCAGTACATCGAGAAGGATGGGGCATTGGATCGCCGCTTCCAGAAGATCATGGTCGATCCGCCCACGCCCGAGGAGACCCTGCAGATTCTCAAGGGCCTGCAGGACCGCTACGAGAAGCACCACCATGTGAAGTACACCGACAAGGCGATCGAGGCGGCGGTGCGGCTGTCGGAGCGCTACATCACCGACCGCTATCTGCCGGACAAGGCCATCGATGTCATGGACGAGGCAGGGGCACGCGTGCACCTGAACAACATCGTCGTCCCCAAGGCCATCACCGAGCTGGAGGAAAAGGTCAAGCGCCTGCAGAGCGAAAAGGAAGCGGTGGTGGCCAGCCAGAACTTTGAGCGCGCGGCGGTGCTGCGCGACCAAGAGAAGCGGCTGATGCGCGAGCTGGAGGAGGCGCGCAAGAAGTGGGAGGAGGAGGACCAGAAGATCGTGGCCACTGTGCCCGAGGAGGAGATTGCTGCCGTGGTCTCTATGATGACCGGCATTCCCGTGCAGAAGGTGGCGCAGTCCGAGTCGGAGCGTCTCCTGCGCATGGAGGACGAGTTGCGCCAGCGCATCATCGGGCAGGATGAAGTGATCCGCGTGCTGACCAAGGCCATCCAACGCACGCGCGCCGGGCTCAAGGACCCCAACCGGCCTATCGGCTCCTTTATCTTCCTCGGCCCCACTGGCGTGGGCAAGACGCAACTGGCCAAAGAACTGGCGCGTTACCTCTTCGAGAGCGAGCAGGCCCTCATTCGCATCGACATGTCCGAGTACATGGAAAAGTTCTCCGTCTCGCGGCTCACCGGCGCACCTCCGGGCTACGTCGGCTACGAAGAGGGTGGACAGCTCACCGAGAAAGTGCGCCGCCACCCCTACTCGGTGGTGCTCTTTGACGAGATCGAGAAGGCTCACCCGGACGTCTTCAACATCCTGCTGCAGATTTTGGACGACGGTCGGCTCACCGACGGCCTGGGGCGGCAAGTCGACTTTAAGAACACCATCCTCATCATGACCTCCAACATTGGTGCGCGCGAGATTCGCAAGACCGGCGGCTTCGGCTTCTCCAAGGGCGATGAGCGCTCCGACTATGAGAGCATGAAGAAGCGCATCATGGACGAGGTGAAGCGCATCTTCAACCCGGAATTCTTAAACAGGGTGGACGAAATCGTCGTCTTCCGAGCGCTCAACCTCAACGACATGGTCAAGATCGTCGACATCTTGATTGCGGAGATGGCCACGAAGCTGAAGGACCGGGACATCGAGGTGGAGTTGACCAAGGGCGCACGGGAGCTGCTGGCCACGAAGGGCTTCGACCCGGTTTTTGGCGCGCGCCCGCTGCGGCGAACCATCCAGAAGATGGTGGAAGACCCCATTGCCGAGGAGATCTTGCGCGGCAGGTTTGGTGACGGCAGCCGCATTCGCATCGGCCACAAAGGGGGAAACCTGACCTTCACCGAGATCGGCCGCAAGCCGGTGCGCCGGGACGGCCCGCGCGAGGAGGGGCGCACCGAGGCGGTGAGCAATTGAGCCCTGCGTGCAGGGGCGGCAGGCACGAGCATTCGTTCCGCAACGCCCGTCCGAGAGCGCTGACCCTGGGACGGGCGCTCTTTTTTGCCGGTAACGCCGGCGGCTCATGGCCCGACCCGGGCACCGAGCCCAGGGGGCCAAGAAAGACTTGACAATTGCCGGGCGCTTCCTTACATTTACTCGCCTGATGAACACTGGATCGCGCCGAAGATGATTTCTGTGCCTCATGCTGCGTTCATTGCTGATGCGCACCTGCGCGGGGGTGGCAGCGCGACTGAAGAGGAAAAGGCAGCGCGGCTGCATAACTTCCTCGCACAGGCGGCCCCATGCTTTGCCATGCTCTGCATCTGTGGTGACCTGTTTGACTTCTGGTTCGAGTATCGGCGCGTAGTGGTCAACCGCTACTTCCGCACGCTGTGCGCGCTGTCTGAGCTGGTGCGCTCAGGTACCGAGGTGCACTATGTGGCGGGCAACCACGATTTCTGGATGCGCGATTTTCTCACGCGCGAAGTAGGTGTGACCGTGCACCCGCAAGACTTCCAGGCGACGGTGGCCGGGCAGAGGGTCTTTGTCTCCCACGGGGACGGTCTCTACACCAAGGACCGCGGCTACCGCCTGCTAAAGCGCGTGCTGCAAAACAGGATCGCCACCGCCCTGTACCGGGCGGTCCACCCCGACGTGGGAGTGCCCATCGCCGAGTTCTTTTCGGAGCTCAGTCGCAACCATGGCGCGCAGCGGGAGTTCTCCGCGCACGAGGATTATCGCGCCTTTGCGCAGCAGACGCTTCGGCAGGGGTTCGACGTCGTAGTTTTGGCCCACACCCACGAG
Source organism: candidate division KSB1 bacterium (assembly GCA_024655945.1). Taxonomy (NCBI): domain Bacteria; kingdom Pseudomonadati; species Candidatus Zhuqueibacterota bacterium. The sequence continues at coordinate 118,747 of JANLFK010000010.1, read as the reverse complement.
CCGGTGTGCCAGCAGCTTGACGGCGGGGTGTATCTCAACCCCGGGGACTGGATCAGGCACTTTTCCTTCGGCGTGATTGACCAGGGAGGGATCTGGCTCAAGAGGTGGTCAGCAGAGCAAGGTGCCGTAGACGTGGCGCAGGTGGCGCTCCCGGTGGCTGCGCCATAAGCGTGGTGCCTCAGCGGGCGCCCTTTGGGTCGACCTGTTCCAGCCGCTTGGTGCTGCCCGTGAAGGCGATTTTTGTGAGGAGCGAGAAAGCAGAAGCGCGCCAACATGGCGGCGCTCCATTTTGATAGCGAGGTTTTATGAGAAGGAAGTTCCGACGTTCATTGCAGGCGACAGTTTTGCGCGATAGGGGCAATGACCAACGCGGGCCCACGTGGCGGCGCCCGCTTGGCATAGCCCTCCTTGTGCTCATCTTGGGTATCGCGGCATATCTGCTTGCCCTCACGCGGCAGTTGCCTTCGTTGAAGCAACTGGAAGAATATAGTCCCGAACTTTCCACCAAGCTGTACGCCGCGGACGGGCAGGTGTTCAAGGAGTTCTACGTCAAGAACAGGGTGTTGGTGCCCTTGGCGAGCATGCCGGACTATGTGTGGAAAAGCGTGCTGGCCTCGGAGGACCACCGCTTCTTCCGTCACTGGGGAGTGGTGCCGCGGCGTTGGGTAAAGGCCGCGCTCAGCGGCGTGCTGCGCATGAGGACGCCGCGCGGGGTCAGCACGCTCACGCAACAACTGGCTCGCGACCTCTACCTGACCAAGGAAAAATCCATCAGCCGGAAGATCAAAGAGATTTTCACCGCGATCCAGATCGAGCGCACCTACAGCAAGCGCGAGATTCTGGAGATGTACCTCAATCAGTCCTACCTGGGGCCCGGCGTCTACGGTGTGGAGGCGGCTGCGACCTATTACTTCGGCAAGCACGTCCAGGAGGTCACGTTGCCTGAGGCCGCGCTCCTCACTGCTCTCTTGCCCAATGCCGGGTACTATTCGCCCTTCAGGTACCCGGAGCGCGCCCTGAGCCGCCGCAATCTGGTCTTGCGGCGCATGCGGGATCTCAAGTACATCAGCGAGGAAGAGTACCGGGCGGCAATAGAGGCACCTCTGGGTGTGGTGAGCCGGGAGCCAATGGAGCAGGAGTTGGCCCCTTACTTTGCCGAGCACGTCCGGCGCGAGCTCATTGCGCGCTATGGCATGGATATCTACACTGGTGGCTTGCGTGTGTTCACCACGCTGGACACGAGAGTGCAAGCGTGCGCCAATCGCGCCATTGCCGCGCACATCCCCACCGTGGAAGCGCGGCAACGCGCTTGGATTCTCGCGCACCCGGAGACTGAGTTCGCCAAGTTGGTGCCGCCCTCGCTGCTGAAGAAGGCCGGCTTGCGCACCCTCATGCGGGATCGCGCCTTGGTGGACTCGCTTCTCAACGAGAAGGCTAAGGTGCAGGTGGCGCTGGTGGCGCTGGAGCCGAACACTGGGTACATCCTGGCCATGGTCGGCGGGCGCGATTTTCGCGAATCGGAGTTCAATCGCGCCACACAGGCGCACCGGCAGCCCGGCTCGGCCTTCAAGCCGTTCGTCTACCTGGCGGCCATCGACAACGGCTATCCGCCGTGCTATGAGCTGCTCAACCAGCCGGTGGTGCTGGACGTGCCCGGGGGCAAGCGCTGGACGCCCTCAAACTACGACGGTTCCGTGGGGGGCAAGACCACCTTGCGCGAGGCCCTCGCCAGGTCGTTGAACCTGGTCACCGCACGCTTGATCCTGGAGGCGGTTCCCCCGGAGGTGGTGGTGGAATACGCCAAGCGGCTCGGCATCAGCACGCCTCTTTTGCCGGTGCCGGCCCTGGCGCTCGGCGCAGAGACGGTTATTCCCATCGAAATGGTGGCTGCCTTCGCGGCCTTCGGCAACAAGGGCGTGTTGATGCGCCCGCTGGCCATCCTGCGCGTTGAGGACAAGTTCGGCAATGTGCTGGAAGAGTACCACCCGGTGCCACAGGAAGTGCTGTCCGAGAGGAGCGCCTACATCATCACCGACATGATGCGCGACGTGCTGGATATGGGTCGGGGCACCGGGCGTCTGGCGCGCACCGTGTACGGCTTTACCCGGCCGGCAGCTGGCAAAACCGGCACCACCAACGACTTCTCCGATGCCTGGTTCATCGGCTTCACGCCGCAAATTGCCGCCGGCGTATGGGTGGGAGTCGATGACCCGTCTGTGACATTGGGCGGCGGTCAGTCCGGGGCGGTGGCGGCGCTCCCCATCTGGGCCCCTTTCATGAGGGCAGCGCACGACACCTTGCAACTCCCGGTCGAAGACTTTGTCATGCCCGAGTCGGTGGTGCGGGTGGAAATCTGCAACGAGACCAAACTCTTGGCTACGGAGAGCTGCCCGGAGATCGTCACGGAGGTGTTTCCGCGCGAACAGGCCCCGAGTGCCTACTGCAACAAGCACAGTGGCGCCCCGCTGCGCGACCAAGGGGCGCCTGACCAGGCCAGCAAGCGGAAGATCCGTTTCTAAGGTTGAACTCTGGCAAGAAGGGGGATCGGGTTCTGAGCACTTAGCCCACCACGAGCCCCGCTCATGAGCATTCGGCGGAGAGAGATCGGGCGCGATGGCCATGGGGAGACGGCTACAGACGTAGTCCAGCCGAGGCGGCAATCGCTCCAGCCTCGCCGGCAGACCTTTGCCCTTCCGCACGATGCCGTCATGTGCGCCACGTTAAGACAAGGAGGATGGACGATGAAGCGGCCCGTAGTTGCTGCACTGCTGGCTTTGCTCATTGGTAGCGGCACAAGCTGGGTCGCCCGCAGTTCGCCCCAGGAGCCGTTTGCAGCGGTGGCCACCACCCCGAAGGGGCCAGTGGCCTCGCTCGCGGATTGTCGCAGCATCGTGGTCACTTTCAACCAGCCGATGGTTCCCCTGCAGGCCCTCGGTGAGGTGGCGACCGAGGGCCCGCTGCTCATCGAACCGCCTCTTGCCGGCACGTACCGCTGGCTGGGCACAACCTCGCTCGCCTTTGTGCCAAAGGATACTCTGCCGTATGCCACGCGCTTCGCAGTGAAAGTGCCGGCGGGTGTCACGGCGCTCAGCGGCGAGCGCCTCGCCCAGGAAGTGGCGTGGGAATTCGAGACACCGCGCCCCCTGCTTACCAGCGTGCAGCCGGAGGACGGCGCTTCCGGGGTGCTCCTTGAGGAGGCTGTGGTTCTCTTCTTCAACATCCCCATGGCGCCGGACAGGGCCAGGCCGTATCTGAGCTGGAGCGAGGAAAAGACCGGGCGCGCAATCTCCTTCACGGTTTCTCACCCCCGTGCTGACGAAATCGAGGGCGATTGGCGTGTACGAGGCGACAGTTCCAGGGTCCTCATGCTGCGGCCGAAAGCGCCTCTGCGGCGCCAGACCGCGTACGTGGTTCTGCTCAAAGAGGGGTTGTTGGCTGCGGAGGGCTCTCTCGGTCTTTTTCGCGAGCAAAGGATCAGGTTCCAGACGTACGGCGACTTGCGCCTGGTGGAGCTGAGGGAACAGGTCGGTCATGACCCTCAACAGCCGCTTTCCTTCAAGTTCAGCAACCCGGTTACTCCTGCGGAGCTGGTCAGGCATCTCCACTTTTCGCCGCCAGTCGAGATCCCAGAGAGCTACTTCGAGCGCACCTATTATCTCCAGACTGTGGAACTATGGTTCCCCCTTCTCCCGGACACGGCCTACCAGGTAGTCATCGATGATTCGCTCACCGACGCCTACGGCAATCGCTTGGTGGGCGCGGCGCGACTGCGCGTGACCACCGGTCCCTACCCCAGCCGTCTGATCATGACCTCCGGCCCGGGCGTGTTGGAGGCGGTGGGCGACCGCCGCTATCCTCTGGAGTACGTGAACCTGCCCAGTGTGCGCCTGCAATTGGCGAAGGTGGTGCCCGATTCTCTGATCCCTCTCTTGCTCCAGCCGGAGCTGTTCAACTCGAGTTTTACCAGACCGGCGAGCTCTTTCCTCGTGGACCGCATCTGGAAGTTGCCGGGCAAGCGCAACGAGCGCAAATTGGTGCCCATCAACGTGGACTGGGTGCTGGCCGGTGCTCCCCACGGGCTGGTGTTCATTCAGGTGGACAACCAGCTTCCCGACCCACGTCACGAGGTGTGCAAGGCCTTGCTGCAGGTGACCGAGCTGGGGGTCACCGCCAAGTTCTCGCCCTACGACGTCTTGGTGTACGTGACCCGCCTGGCCGACGCCTCCCCTGTGCCAGGAGCAGTGGTTGAGCTGCGGGGCGATGACAACCGGGTGTACTACCAGGCGACTACTGAGGCCCAAGGGTTGGCCACTGCCCCCGGCTGGAAACGGCTGGGCATTATGCCGAAGCAGGCGTGGGAGAAGCCTCGGCTGTGGGTACTTGTCTACCACGGGCGGGACGTGGCCTATACCGCCTCGGATTGGGGAACCGGTATCTACCCCTACCGGTTTGGCATCGACTATGACTGGCAAGCTGAGCCGCAGCGCTTTCAGGGAATCCTGTTCGCGGACCGCAGCATCTATCGCGCCGGCGATACGGTGCACGTCAAATGCGTGATTCGCGAGAAGGTGCGTGAGGAGTGGCAGGTCCCCGCACGCCTCCGCCCGCAGGTCAAGGTCTTCGACTCGCGCGGCGAAGTGGTCTGGGACAAGCCCGTCGCCTTGAACGCGTTCGGTTCCTTGGCATTGGACTACGCGGTGCCAGAGGGGGCCCCCCTCGGCTACTACCGGGTCACGGTGGACTCTTCCCGGGCTAAGCCCGCACAGGGCGTGTATGTTCAGCCAGTTGCGGAGGGTGTGTTCCGAGTGGAGGCATATCGTCCGGCAGAATGTGAGGTGAAGGTGCGCACCGAACGCGCGCAGTACATAGCCGGCGACACTCTCCACGCCACGGTCACCGGCGCCTACCTGTTCGGCGGGGCGATGTCACAGCAGCCAGTGGAGTGGTGGGTGCGCCTCTATCCGAGCAGCTTCTCGCCGCCTGGCTACGACGGCTACTTTTTCGGCGTCCAGGAGTGGATGATGGAGGAGGAAGAGCAGGCGGCAGAGCCGCGCACGCGCCTTCTCACTTCTGGTCAGGGCAAGCTGGACAATGCCGGCCTGTTGCGCGTTTCTGCACCTCTTGCCAGCCTCGGCCTCAAGGCACCTATGCAGGTCACCGTTTCCGCCGATGTGGAGAGCGCCAGCCGCCAGCACGTGAGTAGCTCCGCCACGGCCACACTCCATCCCGGAGAGTTCGCCCTCGGCATCCTGCTAAGCTCGACGATGGCGAGGGAAGGGCGGCCGCTTAACTACCAAGTGGTTGCCCTTGACGCCGACGGCAAGGTGGTGCCAGGGGTCAAGGTGCGGCTGACCCTGGCGAAGAGGCAATACCATTCGGTGCGCAAGGCCGGAGTGGGCGGGCGCTACGAGTGGATAAGCAAGGCGGTCAGCACGGTGGTGGATTCGGCATACGTGGTGACCGGCGAGGAGCCGCAGCAGCTTTCCTTCCTGCTCACCAGTGCGGGGAGCTACTTTTTGTGCGCCGAGGGGCAGGATGGCCGCGGCAACCAGGTCACCACCTGGGCGCCTGTCTATGCGACCGGCAGGCAGTACGTTGCCTGGCAGAGGCGCGATGACGACCTGCTGGAGCTGGTGGCCGAGCGCGCTTCCTACAAGCCAGGGGAGGTGGCCAGCATTCTGGTCAAGTCGCCCTTCGAGGAGGCAGAGGCCCTGGTGACCGTGGAGCGGGAGACCGTCCTCCGCCACTGGGTCCGCCACGTCAAGGGCACCGCGCCCAGGATAGAGATCCACCTGCAGGAGCAAGACTTGCCCAATGTGTTCGTTTCCGTCATTCTCCTCAAAGGACGGACTGCCAGCCACGTCTTCTCAGCAGAGGGTGAAGATGTGGGCAGACCGGCCTTCAAGATTGGCTATGTGGGGCTCAATGTCGATCCTGGCACCTGCCACCTGCAACTGGAGGTGCAGACTGACCGCACCTCCTACCGCCCGGGCCAGGAGGTGAGCGTGACCGTCAATCTGCGCGATGCAGCGGGGTCCCCAGTGCGCGGCGAGGTGGCACTGGCAGTGGTAGATGCAGCGGTGCTGAACCTCACTGGTTATCGCCTGCCCGATCCGTTCTTTGCTTTCTACGGGCCGCGCCCCCTCAGTGTGCAGACTGCCGAGACGCGCCTGCACGTGGTGGAACAGCGGAACTATGGCGAGAAGGGCGAGCATCGCGGCGGTGACGGCGGCGAGCTTCGGGGAGTTGCCGCCCAGGCCCTGCGCTCGCGCTTTGTGCTCACGCCCTACTGGAATCCCGAGCTGCTCACCGACGCCAACGGACAAGCGGTGGTCAGGTTTCGGCTGCCGGACAATCTGACGCGATACGTGGTCATGGCCGTGGCGCAGAGCAAGGACAGCCGCTTCGGTCGTGGCCAATGCGAGTTTGTCGTGAACAAGGAGCTCATGGTGCAGCCAGCACTGCCGAGATTCGCCCGGGTGGGAGATACCTTCGAAGCCGGGGCGATTATTCACAATCAGACGGCAACTGCCGGTGACGTGCAGGTGGCTGTGCAGGCGGAGGGCGTGCTCCTCAAGGACAGAACGACGGTTCAAGTCGCGGTTCTTCCAGGGCAGGCGAGGGAGGTGCGCTTTCCGGTTGAGGTGCAGAGGACAGGCAGGGCTACCTTCACCTTTTCGGCGCGCATGGGCGGGTTGAGCGATGCCGTGCGCGTAACAATTCCCCTCCAGGAGCCGCAGCCCAAAGAGAGCGTGGCCACCTCCGGGCGCACCGAGGGACGAGTGAGCGAGGCGGTAGAGGTGCCGGCGAACTCCATGCCCGGCATGGGGAGTCTTGAGGTCTCGGCTTCGTCCACGGCCATGACCGAGCTTGCGCCCGGTGCCGAGTATCTGTTCACCTATCCCTATGGTTGCCTTGAGCAGCGCGTCTCCTCAGTGCTGCCGATGATAGTCGCCGGCGACTTGGTGAGAGCTTTTGACTTGCCCGCTCTGGCGGGTGATGATTTTGCCGAGGTGGTCAACCGCACGTTGTGCGAGCTCCGGGCCTACCAGCTTCCAGACGGCGGCTTCTCCTACTGGCCGGGTGAGCGGCGGGTAGCGCCCTTTGTGTCGGCCTACGCCTTGCAAGCGCTGGTCGAGGCGCGCGCCCATGGCTACAAGGTGGACGAGCAAGTCCTGCGGCAGGGCCTGAAGTACTTGCGCGCCTTTCTCCGCGAAAAGCCGGGCACCTCGCCCTACACCCTGCCGGAGCGCGCATGGCTGACCAGCAAGGTGTTGGCCGCGTACGTGTTGGCCCGGGCCGGCGAGCCGGACAAGGCTTACCTGGACCACCTGTACGAACAGCGTGGGCGCTTGCCGCTCTTTGGCAAGGCTATGCTGCTCAGGGCTTTGGGGGCAGCCGGCATGGCCGAGGAGCGCCAGCAGGAGTTGGCCGAGGCACTCCTCAACAGCGTCCGGGTGGACCCTATCGCGGCACACTTCGAGGAAGAGCAGCCTGGCGAACTGGTGTGGATCTTCCATTCGGATGTGCGGACCACGGCCGTCGTGCTGGAGGCGCTGCTGGAAGCGCGGGGCGGCTTCCCACTGGACCATAAGGTCGTGCAGTGGCTGATGGCGCAGCGCAAAAATGGGCTGTGGCGCAGCACGCAGGAGAACGTGTTCGCGCTGATGGCGCTGGCCCGCTATTTTGCCATCTACGAGAAAGAGCCGGCCAATTTCAAAGCGGAAATACGCGTCGCCGGCAAGAGCCTGCTCAGCGAAACCTTTGCTGGACGAGACCTGGCGACCAGGCGGGCAACTGTGGGCCTGGATGAACTGGCCAAGGGGAAACGCCTGCCGGTGGAGGTGCAAAGGTCGGGAACGGGCCAGCTCTACTACGGCGTGCGCATGAACTATTACCCCAGCGCTCCCTTGCCCACAAGAGACGAGGGGCTCACCGTGGTGAAGGCCATCACTCCGCTCTCTGGACAGCCGCAGGGGCAAGTTCTCTCCTTTGCTCCAGGAACCCTGCTCAAGGTGGAGCTCAAAGTCATCACGCCGCAGGGTCGGACCTTTGTCGTGGTGGATGACCCGTTGCCGGCCGGGATGGAGGCGGTGGACATCTCCTTGCAGATGGCTGCGGCCGAGGCCGAACGGGTCGCAGAGCTGAGCTCCGGCGCATGGGAGGAGACCTCCTGGGGCGGCTTCAGCCACGTGGAGCTGCACGACGACCGGGTGCTGTTGTTCGCGGACTATCTGCGCGCAGGGGTGCACACTTACACGTACTTGGCGCGCGCCACCACCGTCGGCGACTTTGGCATGCCTGCCACCTGTGCATCGCAGATGTACGAACCAGAAGTCTTTGGGAGACGGGCAGGCACCCGTGTGCGCGTGCGGAGGACAGAATAGGCCATTGCATGATGGGGGCGGAGCAAGCCTTGGCCATGGGAGTGTGTCCAGACCAAAGTTGAAAAGATGGGCGGCAAGGGGCGTGGCTGGCGCTTTGGCGCTGATGCTGCTCGCCCTGTTCTTAAGCCCGCTGCCACGGGACCTTGCGCAGCGGAAAAGCGGCAGTAGCCTGCGCCTCACCGACCGCGAGGGCAGGCTGCTCCAGGAGCGCGTGCTCGGCTCTGGCGGCCGCGGGCAGTGGGTCGAACTGCGTGACGTCTCCCTCTACCTGGTTCAGGCGACGATTGCGGTGGAAGATCGGCGCTTCTTTCGCCACTGGGGCGTTGATCCGCTGGCTGTGATGCGCGCGACAACCCAAGCCCTCCGCTCTCGCCGAGTGGTCTCCGGCGCATCCACTCTCACCCAACAGCTTGTCCGGGCTGCGTACCACCTTCCGCGCCGCTGGTGGGCAAAGCCGGTGGAAATGGCCTTGGCTGTCAAGTTGGAGTTGACCCTCAGCAAGGAGGAGATACTTACCCAGTACCTGAATCGCGTGCCATACGGCAACGGAACTATCGGCGCGGAGGCTGCTGCCCGGCTGTACTTTGCCAAACCGGCACTGCACCTCACCTTGCCCGAAGCGGCCCTCCTTGCTGGGCTGCCGCAGGCGCCAGCCCGCTATGACCCGTACCGGAACCGCGATGCAGCCAAGAGGCGCCAAGAGCTCGTGCTACGGGCCATGCTCCGCTGCGGAGCCATAGACAGCGCCCGGTTTGCTGAGGCCCGCGCCGCAGAGCTCACCTTCAGCCCTGCGGAGCGCTCCCTCGCTGCACCGCACTTCTGCGACTGGCTGCTCGTCAACCGCAAGGCCCTCCACTTGCCCCATGCAGGCACGGTGAGGACAACCATCGACCTGCCGTTGCAGCAGAAGATCGAGCTGCTGCTGCGCAGCCACCTGCGGCTGCTGGCCGACAGGAACGTCACCAACGCTGCGGCCGTGATTCTGGACAATGAAGACGTTGCGGTACTGGCCATGGTCGGCTCGGCCGACTACTTTGACGAGCTCAACCACGGCCAAGTGAACGGCTGCCTCTGTCTGCGCCAGCCAGGATCCACCATCAAGCCCTTCACCTATGGCCTGGCGCTCGAGCATGGCCGCACCGCTGCGGATATTGTGCCGGACATCGAGACCCACGCAGCAACCGCTGGAGGCGATTTCCGCGTCCACAACTACGACCGTCTCTTCCACGGGCCGGTACGCCTGCGGGTGGCACTGGCCTGTTCTTACAATGTGCCGGCCGTGCGCTTGCTGGAGGAGCTGGGCACCGAGCTCCTTCTGGCTAAGCTCCGTGCCGCAGGTTTTGCCAGTCTCACCAAGCCGGCCACCTACTACGGCTTGGGGCTGACGCTGGGCAACGGCGAAGTGTCTCTGCTGGAGCTGACGCGGGCGTACTGCGCTTTAGCTCACGGCGGGTGGGTGCGCAGAGAAAAGGTATTGCTCGGCCAGCAAAACGCGGATTCCTCAAGGATCTTCGCGCCGCAAGTGGCCTATTTGCTGACCCACATTTTGGCCGACCGTGAGGCGAGGATGGGGGCCTTTGGCGAGGGGAACGCCTTGGAGCTGCCTTTCCCCTGTGCCGCCAAAACGGGGACCTCCAAGGACTATCGCGACAACTGGGCACTGGGTTACACCACGCGGTATACCGTGGGCGTCTGGGTCGGCAACTTTAGCGGCGAGGCGATGCACAAGGTGTCGGGCATTACCGGGGCCGGACTGCTTTTCCGCGACATTTTGCTTCTTCTCCACCGCGAGAATTGGCCGGCCCCCTTTGCTGCCCCGCCCGGTCTGGTCGAGCGCGAAATCTGCGCGCGCTCCGGGGAACGGCCTGGCCCCTATTGCCGGGGTACGGTGCGGGAGGTGTTCATCGCCGGCACAGAACCCACCCGCATGTGCTCCGTGCATCGCCCATTTGTGGTGCACGAGGCAGAACATCAGGCGATTGGCCGTGGCGGGCTTCAGGTGTACGAGGTCTGGCCACCTCTTTACGAGCGCTGGATGGTGGAGGCAGGTTTACCCAGGCCGCCGCGCGTTCCCGTGGCGCCGAGGGCGGAGCATTCTCCCACTGAGCCGCAGCTCCCGGTCATCACCTTCCCTGACAACGGCGACATCTACAAGGTCGATCCGGTGCTGCGGCCCGAGTATCAGACCCTGGACCTCGAGGCGGTGCTTCCCCAGGGCGTGAAGACTGTCTCCTGGTGGGTGAACGACTCCCTATGGTGCACCGTACAGCATCCGTTCCGGGCACGTTGGCGGCTGGTGCCGGGCAGGCATCGCTTCCAGGTCAGCGCAGAGACCGAGCACGGCGTGGTGGCGAGTAGTCCCGTGCACATTCTGGTGCTGTGAAAGTGGCGCTCAGGTGACCAGGCGGAACAGGCGGCCACCTCCCGCTTTCAGCAACACTGCCAGTTCCCGCGAACTCTCCTCCGGAGCAAAACGGAGCACCTGGCGCGCGGCTCCTTCTGGGGCAATTTCTTCCAGGCCCTTCACCTGGCGGCTGAAAAAGAGCCTTGGCTTGGCTCCCCTGCTGTAGTTGCGGTTGACCACCATGACGTATTGGTCCCGCTTGCTCTTGCCACGGAAGAGCGCTACCGTGACGAACTCCCCATCGATCCTGTAGACCATGCCCCGCAAGTTGACGCGCTGCCCTCCGGTGGGTACAGGGTCGCTATGGTAGACTGCCGTGCACCTGGCGCGCGACAGGGCTGGCGACCAAGCCGCCACGGTGCCATTGATTTCAACAAGGGCGCGGGCCGCCGGCGGCAGAGGTGCGCGGGAGGTACCCCAGGCGCGCAGGGTGGCCCAGTCGAGCACGTATTCCAACCCCGTGGCGCCATGCGCCAGAAGGCACATCGCCTGAAAGCGCAGGTAGTTGTCGCGCGGGCCCACCTCGTCGCCGCCGTGCGGTGCAAAGACCGTCCCCCACCAGGGAAGGCGCGTGGCCAGCCCTGCCTCTCTGGCCGCGGCGAGGTTGGCAAGAAAATCCGGCGCAGGTGTCCCGCCTTCGATTCCCTGCTGGTCGAAGGGGATGACCGGCGGCCGCACAGTGGCAGCGAACTGCTCCAGCGGCCGCAGGGCGTAGCGCGCCGGGTGGCGCATTTGCTCAGGCCCGTACCCAGTCAGGCCTACCAGCACCCTGTGCGCGCGGTCGCGGGACGCCAGGCGCTGCCTCAGGGCTGCGGCGCGGTTGAACAGCGCCGTGTCCGCCACCAACCCCAGCCAGTAGCCCGCGCACGCCGGGTGAGCGGCAAAGCGGGTCGCCATCCGCTCTGCATAGGTCAGGGCAGAGTCCAGCGGCAAGTCCCAGGCGAGCAGCCGCTGGTCTCCCACGAAGAGCTTGAGGCCCACCTTCTGTGCCGCATGCAGCGCGCCCCTCAGTGCGGCTTCGTCATGGTGCGCGACGATGCCGGCAGTGAAGCCCAGCGAAGGCAAGGCTGCCACCGCTTCCGGCGAGGGTTCGGAACCGTAAGGGGCACGGGCGATGACGGCCACGGGCTCCGGCGGCCTTTTTGCGCATGCGGCAAACAAGACCACCACAGCCATGACCGCGCGGATCGCCAAGGGGGTACCGAGCGGCGCACCTCCCTGGCGAGGCGGCCGTGTTTGTCCCAAGGAGGCCCTAAGGCGCAAGCACGCTGAGTGCACGCTCTGCCGCCTCCAGCAGCGGCTGCGCCGACAGAGGCGCGCCCACCGCTGCCCGCATCCAGGCCTCGGGCGTGATTGACCCCAGGCGACACATCCGCTCCATCTCCTGCCCCAGGTTCTTGTCGGCCAAGTACTGCTCAATCTGGAAGGCAATGATGTGGCCCAGGGGGTAGTCCGGTAGGTAGAGGCCGGCATCGATCATGTGCGAATAGATAGCCAGCAGGAGCTGGTCCCTTTGACCAAAGACCGGGGCGTAAAATTCGTTCCACACTTCTTTGGCGATGGCGATGGTGGCATCCTTCAGCTCGGCTGGCTTGGCGTTGGGGTGCTCGTACATCCAATGCCACACCCGCATGTCCACCAGGGCCACGCCGGCGATCTCGTAGGTGGCCCACAGGTTGTCCAGGGTGCGCAGATGGTCGGCAAGGGGGTCCTTCTGCTTCAGGCCGAGCAGCTCCAAGTCCCGCGCCTGGAACACGAAGGCAAAGGCCTCGGTGAAGGCAGTGTTGGGCACGCCCCGCAACAGGGTGTGGTCCACCTTGTTCAGGGAAAAGACCTGTTCGCAATTGTGCCCGAGCTCGTGGATGGCGATGTTGTACCCTTTGTAGTTCATGCCGGTGGCCGGGATGCGCGTGCGCAGATGGGCCTGGTCTGCCCTGCGGCCGGGCTCCCAGGCGTGCCCTGGCCCGCGCGCCGGGTCGACGGTGATCCTTTCGCTCAAGAAGCGCGCTTGCTCAGCGGAGAAGCCAAGCTTCTGGAGAATCCGGGGGATGTCGCCCTCGAAGGCGCGCGCATTTGGATAACGCTTGCCGACAATCCTGTCCAGCTCCGCCTCGCTGTACGCGCTGCGCGGCTTGAAGCCGTTGTACCAGATGTCGAACGGCTCCAAGGGCCGCCCCAATCTCTTTTCAATGAGCCGGGCAGTGCGCGCCACCTCCGGCGAAGCCAAGACCTGCTTGAACAGCGCCTCCACCGTTTCTTCCGGTATCTCCCTGTCGCGTTGGAAGCGCCGGTCCATGAGCGTCGGCATGGTGGGATAGTACGGATCGGCCTCGCGCTCTGCCTGAAAGATTTTCAGAAGGTGCTCGTAACGGCGGTCGGGCTCGGGTGTGGTTTCCACCCTGGCCGGCGGGGTTGCCCCTTCGACGTCCTGCACTGCCGCGGGTGCAACCGTGTTGCTCACCGGCTTCCAATCCACCGCCGGGTTGTTGATGACCACTGCAGGGATCTCCTGCATGATAATCCGCTCCATGATGCGTTGAATCAGCCGCTGCCGGGGCAGGCCCTCTGGGTTGGCATACTGCGCCTTGAGCTCATCGCGCAGATTCCAATGGCTGATCAGCTTCATGCCCGCGGGGAAGAGCCGCTTGCCGTCCTCAGTGAGCACGTGGTGCATGAAGATGTTGTAGTGATTGATGTAGTCGTCGGCGCTGACGTAGGCCTCGCTCAGGCGCTGGTTGATGGCCGCTGGCACGCGCGCGGAAAAGGTCTGCACCAGGCGTGCATGCGCCCATTGCTGCCGGCTCCACTGCGGCCCCAAGGCAAGGCGCTCTTCCAGGGTGAAAACCGGGTAGTTTAGCAGCGCCACCAAGGCAATCCGCTTTTGGAAAAGGTCTTCCATGAGGTGAGCCGCAGGGGAAAACTCCGCGAAGAGGTAGTCGATGGGCAAGATCGGCCCGATGTCCAGGTCGAGCGGTCGCCGCAGCTCTCGGCCCATCTCGGCGAAGTGACCGAAGATGCTCTCAAAGTTCCGCTCGTACCGTTCGGTGATCTGGGCGAGGGTTGCGGTGTCGCCGACAAAGTGCTCAGTACAGAACGCCACAAAGGCCTCGGGAGGGCCGTCCTGCTGTTGCCACATCTGCGCCACCTGACGCACACCACGCTCGATGCGTTGCCGCTGCGCTTCGCCGTATTTGCCGACCAAGTCGGTGACTGCGGTGGCAATGTGCCGCTCCTGGACGTAGTGCATATCGTTCACTCCTACCTTCCTGATGCACGAAGGTGCCAACCAGAGCATGCTCGCGGTGAAGATGATAACGAAAATGTTTCTGCTCATCACATCGACTCCTTTTGCGATGAATCCCCAAAATGCGCTACGGCTCTTGGCAGATGACCCGCGTGGCACTGCTGCCGGCCTGATGAGCCCTTAGTCGCCGTCTCGGGCTGAGTTTTCCCCGGCGTAATAGCTCACCACCTTGCGGGCGAAACGGCGCAAGAGGTCGCAATCGCCCGCCGACTTGTCGGTGAAGACGACCAAAATGAAGCGGGCGCCGTTCGGCAGTTGCACGATTCCGGCATCGTGGCGCTTGCTATCCACCAGGCCCTGCTTGGACCACAGCCGGGCCCCTTTGGGCAGCACGCCTGCCAGGAATTGCTCGTCTGGGTCGGGCTCACGCCTCATCAGTTTGAGCATGGCTGCGCAGGCCCGCCGGCTCACCACCTTGCGCTGGTCGATCAGATAGAGAGGCAGCGCCGTCTCGTCGGTGGTCAGCTTGTTGCTGTTGAGGTAGTTCAGGCCCGTTGGTTGGCCGAGGAGCTGCAAGTCCCGGCCATAAGGGTCGCCATCCCAGGTCTTTTGGCAGGCGTTGACGCTGTCGAATCCAATGCTGCGGAAGTAGCGGTTCATCCACCCGCGTTTGTAGGCGAATTCCTCGAAGGCGCTGCCGTCCAGCGAGTCTCCGGAGGTAGTGTTCGTGAGGCGATCCACGATGCGGTTGGTGGCCTGGTTGTCGCTGATTGCGATCATGAGCTCCAGGTCGCGGCGCAACGCCCGATCTAAGCGGAGCATGCCTTGTTGCACCTGGTAGAGAGCTGCCACCATGTAGAAGGCCTTGATAACGCTCGCCGGGTAAACCTTCTCGTTCCCGCGATAGGACGCCAACTTGGGAAGGCGCGGGTCGCCAAGGTCGATGAGCGAGGCCCAGAGGATGCCTCCCTGGGGCTTGGGGCTGTCACACTCCTCCAGTGCGCGCTGTGCCGCTGCGCTCAGCAGCTCGTCCAGAGGAGTCCATCGCTGGGGCTCCTGCAGCGCTTCCCTGGTCGCCTCTTTTGGGATGCTCTCGGTGGAGGAAAACCACGGCTTGCAGGAGAGCGCGGCCACGTAGGTGGTCCCCAGGCACATGAGCCAATAGCGCAAGGCCACCGGTGCCTCCTTTCTGTTCGGTGGATTGGGTGACTGGTGGCGCGTCACATGCCGGGCAGTGAGCGTGGCGTCACCCCGCGAGCCCACGGCACCAGCGCAAGACGCCGGCGGGGACTGCGGGTACCTCTCAGGGTGCCTGGCCGCCGAAGATCACGCCTAACTTCAGCGACAGGCCGCCCATCTCTCCTGCGGCGAGTCGATACAGCGCCGACCCGTAGCGAATGGTCAGCTCCTCGGACACGGGCAGCAGGTATCCAGCCCACCCCTGCAAGGCCGCAAACTCGACCAATTGCAGGCGCAGCCCCACGCAGGGCTCTATGCAGAAGAACCCCTTGCTGGCCTTATGGCTGCCGGAGTCGTCCTTGATCTCCACCTCGTAGCCGCCGCCCCCAATGACGCAGCCTGCCGAAGTGACGAGCCTACCGTGTCGATTGATGTACTCAGCCAGGAAGCCGCCGTAGCCGAAGGACACCTCCAACGACCGTTCCTTCCCGTTGATCAGCGCTGAGCTGCGCAGGGAGGCCCCTGCACCGAGGCCGCCGATGCGCGAATGCAGAAAATATGCGTAACCGGCGCCGCCTGCCCCGCGCAGGTACGAGCCCAGTGGCGGCACGCCGAGCACCCGCGCCAATTGGTCCATGCCGTCGCTGCTGAAGGTCTGGAAATGCAGGAGCGGTCCACCGCCGCCCCCATAAGCTCCCTTTCCGTCGGCGTTGGCGTTTGCCACACTGCACAGTACCATCGCGCATACGCAGACCGCAGCCGTCCACTGCAGATGCTGGCTTCGCATACTTCCTCCGAAGTTCGTCCTCTGTTCTGGCTACTTCTGCCCCGCCGGCGAAGCCAAGTTACCACAATTTTGCGAGTTTGTCAAGAGAAAATGCGGAGGCCTTTGTAGGGACCAGGCATCCGCTTCTGCCGTGGCACCAGACCACCGCGCGGGCTCAACCTGGCAGATTAGGGCGCTGTGCCGGCTCGCGAAAGGCAGAGACACCGCTTCTCGCTCTGTTCGCCGGCCAAATGCGAAGGCAACCCGGGACTCCGCCTATGCGAGGATCGACGCTCTGCAGCTGAGTAGGAATGCCTGCGACGCAGCCCCGAGCGGCTGAGCACTGACGAGCAGCGAACCGGAAAGCAGACCGCAGTGGGTTCGGCCGCGGTCAGTTCTTGTTCTTCGGCTTTTTTGCTCCGCTGTCCTCGAGAATTTTGCCCTGAGCAGACACCCGCACTTCCGCCTCTTTGTCGTTGGTCGTGGTGATGGTCACCTCGTAGGCGGAGAGCCTCTCCTCCTTCCCTCGCACCTCGGTTTCCTCCATTGCCTCCTTCAAGGTGGACTCGGGATAGCGCTCCTCGATGGCCTGGCGGATGGCTTCGGGTAGGTCACTGGGCGCGATTGCCTTCTCGTAGTTGATGTAGCTCCCATCCTCCCTAATGTCCGCCTCGCACTTCCGGTCGCCTTCCTTGAATTCGACGTCGTAGACGATGGCGCCACCCTCCTTGGCCCTGGTGGCTCGGCCGATCTCGGCGGTGGGGAACCTGGCCAGCAGGGCATCCTTCACTGCCTTGGGGATCATCTCCTCCGTCACCGGGGTTTCCTGGCTGCAGGCCAAGATGCCAAGGCACACCACCGACGCGACAATAGCAACAAGCACGATGTACCGACGCATGACTACCTCCGCGAATTGAGTTTACGTGGGATGGCAACTTGCCACCCCCAGCATCGCCGATTGTTCTATGGTGCCGGGCTCCGCCGCCGGGCCGAGTGAAATCCTGTCAAGCTGGGTGCGCTCTGAGGCAGCGAATTCGCCCATTGCCCGGGCTTTCGGGAGGTCGGCTTGCCGACTTCCGCCCGATTCGGAGCGCCGCTGCTTGCCGGTCGAATGGTTTCGTCTTGCTGCCGGTCTTCCTCTCGATGCAGAAACGATGCGCAAGCTGCCACGGGTTTCGTCAATCACCTTGAAATGAGCGATGTGCCTTGCGCGCTGTACCAGGCTCCTGCCCGGATAGGCTCTCCTCTGGAGATGGTTTGCCCTCATGCGATTTTCGTCCAGGAAATCTTGAGCCCGAAACTATCCACCCGAACGAAGCATGGCGAGAAGGGTTCAAAAACCAGCTCCGGGCCTGGAACATGGACGCGCGCAGCATCAGCAGCGATGATGTGATCTGCTTGATCCGCGAGAAATCAGATTCTCCGTGCGCAACCAGCGCCAAGGCCTTCACCCCTTCAAGCAGGGCGTCTGAGCGCGGGGATTCAATGGCTCGACCGTAAGGCGGAACAAGCAACGTTTCCCACACGGCTCACGAATAGCACTCTCTGCCTCGTTTATTCTCGGCGAGGGAAGCATCTCTGATTACGGTCACTTCTGGTGTCGACGGACGCGTTGGGCCGCACCGTCTGCACTAAGTACTACGCGATTCGTCTTAAGGTCGGCCCACCCAGTACCTTCACGGCGCCGTTTCTACCGTCGGACATGAAGTGAACGGCAAGGTCGTCCAGATTCTGTGGCCCAAGGTGCCAGGCGATGCCGGCTTTGCCATCGCCGTAAACCGGTTGTACGCCTGGAAGTCTGCGCAGAAGCGCTGGTGCTCGTGCCGGGGGCCATGGCGATCAAGCGTCAGGGCAGAGAAGAAGACGCGGTCGTTCAGGCTATTTTGGAAGCCTCGCATCCACTCTCGTGCCACGCGCCCTTTCGCGGTCCAGTTGCCGCCAAAGCTCTTGGGCAAATCAGCGAAGTGGATCTCGCCGCAGTAGTTTTCGTAGCTTCGCCACTTTTTTGGAACGGCCCGCACCTCATTAGGGTGTCGCGTCCCAAGGAAAAGTAGGCCAATCAAGAGCCAGCGCTTGTTCGGCTCACTTTCATCATGGAACTGGTGGTATTCGGCGGTTCGCCTGGCCGGTTGGCCCCACAGACCTCTCTCCATCGCTCACAGCTCCCCCGAGAGGCTTTATCCAAAATCGCCTGCTCCAGGCGCTGGAGATCTGCTTCGGTGGCCGCCTGGGCTTCCTTCAGCGCCCGCACGCGTTCCTGGACCTGCTCCAGGTGCGCCACGATGCGCCGTTGCTTGGGGAGGGGTGGGAGGGGATGAGGTGCGGTTCATGAAATTCCTGAGGCACCCTTCATTGCCCACGCCTCCCCAGAAGGCCATCTTGGCTTCTTCGCGCAAGCGTTCTTGCCTTACGAGAACCCATATCCACTCCGAGATAACGTCTTCGCACGGTGCAGCACACGGAACTCGGTCGATTCAGGTCCAATACTGGTCGATTGGCCCTCGTAGAATATTGGCCTTCCGATTTTTCATACAGGGCGTGATCTTGGCGAAACGACGTCCTTTTCTTCAAAGTAAGTGTGGCCTTTCCAGACCCGCTCTTAAGGATGCTCTTCAGCGCTGACAACCGTCACGCTTTCACCATCAACTGCCGACATTGGCACAAACGTGGACATTTGGTTCTCGTTGTCTGCGAGGCCGTCGAGGATTGATCTCGCACACCTCCCCTAACCGCACCTAGCGCCAGCCGGAGGGGAGTTTGTAGGGACCTTCGGTCATGGTTTGTTTCCTGCCTCCTCCAGTGCCCGCCGGGCCCGTTCTACGGCATTCTCAAAGAGCTCAAGCGGATCATGCGTATCCACCACCTCCCGAAACCCACCAAGCCAGCTCCGAATCAGGTCAAGGTCCAGCTTCAGTCTCTGACGGATGAGAATGCCTTCCACGTCCTCTCCATCGCGAGCCCGTCCGGCGACGCATTTGTGGATGATCAGGTCCTCCGGGCCGATCAGCCGCAGTTTCCCTACGCCAGGAAAGTCCACCTCTGCGGCCCGTTGAAGCGCCTCTTCCTCGTAGCCCGGGATTCCTAAGGAAATGTCAATCGGCAGTCGCTGCCCAGTCTGAACCAGCAGGACCCGGTGTTGAAGAGCAAACTCCCGGGCATCGGATATCCGAGGAGCGAACTGCGAGAGAACCGCATCTACAAATGCATCCAGTTTTTCCGGGGACATAAGTACCGTTATGTCCACGTCTCGGGTCAGGCGCGGCTCGCCCCAGTGCTGCAGGGCCAGACCTCCGATGAGGAAATACGGGATCCCACGGTCTTCGAGAAAGCGCGCTACTTCAACGGCAGCTTGCAGGACATCCATCTTCCATTCGCTCCATTGAGGCGCAAGACAGCCTGACGGACCGCCAGAAGCACAGGAGAAGGGGTCTCTCTCTGATCACCCGCCATCACGCCACATAACCCAAGGTAAATTTCGATGGAGCGCTCATAGGTAAGAGAGACCAGGAATTGCACCCGCTCTTGTGCGAGGCGCTCCCCTGCGGCTCGTTGTCCGGAGAGCCATTTTCTCACTTCCTGTTTATCTATGGCCCGACGCATTGGCAGTCTGCGACTCTCGGTCATTCAAAAGTTCGTCCAGCTCTTCCACTATGCTCAGGATCTCCCGCTCTTTCTCCAGTAGTCCAGTCACGATTTCAATCGGGGAGGGTAAAGCCTCGGCCTCTTGGCGGTTCGGGTGTCAGGCGGTAAGGTCGTAGGGTTGCTCCTTGACCTCCTCGACCGACTTGAACCCCGGACTTGCAGCACTTGCTGCTCGATGTACCATGTGCCGTCTCTCTGGTTGGCCGCCTAACGACTCGCGGCTAAGCCCCAGCTTAGGCGGCAGAAGGTCTTCAACTACCTACGCCCAGAAACATATCGGTATGCTTCAATGAATAGCGGCTTCAACTCCGAAATATCAAGAGAATCCAGCCTCAAAGGTCGGAACACTGCTTCGTGGAAGCTGCTATCATACCTTTGAAATTCCCATTGGTGGCCCCTAAAATTCCTGGCGATATCTTCGGGTAATTTGAACCTTAGGTTCCAAGGGTAGGTGCCCCCCAGCCCACAGCAAAGACTACCCTATTCCCAAGCTTAAAGCCGGTGTAGTACCTATTGAGATTATACGGCAACTCCCACCCTTGCTCAGCTGCCATCGCGGCTATTGCTTCTACAGCTTTTCGGAACTGCGCTGTCGCTTCCTTTCCGTGTTCGGATTCGTAACAATCCCAATCCCATTCTCCCGCCACTTTGGTCACTCCGACCTTGGGCAAAGGCTTGGACTCTAGAACCTCAACCATCAAGAACTCTTCTTCCTCAAAGCAGTAACGCCTCACCTGCACTAGATCAATAGCATACCCTATCTTACCTGCCATACGAGGTACGGCTGGTTTGAAAGAAGGGGCAATCAGGATAGTGCGAATGTCTAGGTTTTCCCAGTCCGGCTCAATGCCCTCAGGTTTGTTCTTACTCTCTAGCCAAATTGCCTTTATGGAGTCTGGATTCGTTTCGGCCCAGATTGCATATCCAAGCGCTTGTGGCAAAATGTCCTCGCCTGCTTCTTCGTTCTTGATCTCTATAATACACACGCGGGAGTCCTGATCTACCCCTAACATATCAGGAATCCCTTGTTTGGATCCAGTACGAATCTGGCGATGGATGACGTAGATGTCACCCCCAAGAATTTCCTGATTGTCAAGTATGTATCTCTCCAGCTCAGCCCCGGACGGGAATGGCTTTTCGACCAGGCTACGTGTCTGGCCGCGCGTCCTCCAGTATAGGTTGATCATCTTGATCCAGCCTTCCTCCCTTATTTGATTGATGAGTACAAACAACTCTGGCGAACCGCCGCCTAACTACTCCGTATCTGGTTCCCGGCCAAACCCGTCTCAAGAGCCACTTCCAGATACCCGAGACGCACCCATGTTCTCCAAGGGACCATAGAGACCAAGGGTTGCAGTGGCCTCGGGCAGGGCCCCGGGTTTCGTCTGGTCTCCGCATAACAGGCGCGACATTGCCCTCTTTGAGGCGTCCGTTGCGCGCGCAATTTAGGAAATCCCGGCGCAAGAGTCAAGTGTTTTCGGCGCTTGGCCAGGGAAACGGGACCAAGCTCTCCGGTCGCTTCCGCCGCTTGCGCAAGAACACTTGAAGGCCAGCAAGGCGACGGATGCAGTAAGGTCCTCCTCCACCTGCGCCAAGATTGCGTTTGCAATTTGCCGGCATTTGTTGTATTTTTGCCATCGGGTCTGCAAGAGACGGAACAGCCGAAAGGAGACCGGATGAAGACCGAGGAGCTAATCCGGATCGAGGACCAGTACGGGGCACACAACTACCACCCGCTGGACGTCGTCCTCACCAGAGGAAAGGGCATCTGGGCGTACGATGTGGAGGGCAATCGGTACCTCGACTTTCTCAGCGCCTACTCTGCCCTCAACCAAGGACACTGTCACCCGCGCTTGGTGAAGGCGATGACGCGCCAGGCCGGCAGGCTCACTCTCACCTCGCGCGCCTTTCGCAACGACCAGCTCGGCCTGTTTTGCAAGGAGCTCTGCGAACTGACCGGCTTTGACATGGTGCTGCCCATGAACAGCGGCGCCGAGGCAGTGGAAACCGCCATCAAGGCGGCACGCAAATGGGGCTACATCAAGAAGGGGGTGAAGAAGGACAAGGCCGAGATCATCGTCTGCGAGAACAACTTTGCCGGCCGCACGACCACGATCGTCGGCTTTTCCACGGAACCGCTCTACCGGCAGTGGTTTGGCCCCTTCACGCCGGGTTTCAAGATTATCCCCTACGGAGATGCCCGCGCCTTGGAAAAGGCCATCAACAAGAACACAGTGGCCTTCTTGGTGGAGCCCATCCAGGGTGAAGGGGGCATCATCGTGCCGCCTGTGGGCTACCTGCGTCAGGCGGCGGAGATTTGCCGCGCGCGCAACGTCCTCTTGATGCTCGACGAGATCCAGACCGGGTTAGGCCGGACCGGCAAGCTCTTCGCCTACGAGCATGAGGGCATCAAGCCGGATGTCATCACCGTCGGCAAGGCCTTGAGCGGAGGGTTCTATCCGGTGTCCGCGGTGCTCTCCAAGAAGGAGGTGCTCGGCGTGTTCACCCCAGGCGAGCACGGCTCCACCTTTGGCGGCAATCCTCTTGCCTGCGCCGTCGCCAGGGAGGCGTTGCGGGTCATCGTCGAGGAACGCTTGCCGGAGAACGCCTTCAAGATGGGCACCTATTTCATGGAAAAGCTCCGCACTATCAACAGCAAGCACGTCAAGGGAGTGCGCGGCAAGGGACTTCTCATCGGTGTCGAGCTTCATCCCCAGGCAGGGGGCGCACGGCGCTTTTGTGAGGCCTTGCAGAAGAAGGGTCTGCTGTGCAAGGAGACCCATGAGCATATCATCCGCTTTGCCCCGCCGCTGGTCATCACCAAGAAGGACATCGACTGGGCGTTCGTGCGCATCAAGGAGGTGTTGGAGACGCTGCCGTGAGCGGTGGAGGCGCTTGAGACCACAGCAGACGAGGAACAGGTGACCGAGCAAGAGACCGGGCAGAAGAAGGGGCGCTCGCCATGGCTGTGGGTGCCCAGTCTGTACTTTGCCGAGGGCATCCCCTACATCGTGGTGATGACCGTGTCGGTGATTTTCTACAAGCGCATGGGGATCTCCAACGCGGAGATAGCTCTCTACACGAGCTGGCTCTACCTCCCCTGGGTGATCAAGCCGCTATGGAGTCCGGTGGTCGAGATTATCAAGACCAAGCGCATGTGGATTGTCCTCATGCAGCTGGTCATTGGCGCGGCCTTAGCCTCGATGGCGCTGGCCATTCCATTGCCGAATTTCTTCAAGGTGACGTTGGCCATCCTCTGGCTGCTGGCCTTCAGTTCTGCCACCCACGACATCGCGGCAGATGGCTTCTACATGCTGGGCCTGAGCCAACACCAGCAGGCATGGTTCGTGGGCATTCGCAGCACGTTCTACCGGTTTGCGATGCTCACCGGTCAGGGCTTGCTGGTGATCGTGGCAGGCTACATCGAGAGCCACACGGGGTTGCGGCCGGTGGAGGTGCCGGTGGTGGCCACCCGCGCTGGGGCGGAGGTCGTGTGGGCCGACAGCACAGTCGCTCCGGCTGAAGGGCAGCTGAGGATCATCGTCAGGCCTGATACTTTGGCCATCGGCTTACAGGCGCGGACGCCGGCAGAGGTCAATGAGCTCATCGCCCGCGCGCGCCAATGGAACGCCCGTCGGCAGCCGAGGGCCAGTGCCGTTGCCGAGCAGTGCCAGGCAGCGCGGGCGCAGCACACCACTTGGTGGCAGCGCCATGTGGCCAGGAGGGTGGCCGCAGCGTTCGTGGCGGTGTTCGGCTCTCGCTCCTCAGGCCAGAGCGGCCAGACCGTGGCGGGGAACGTCGGCCTGATTTGGTTGCATCTGTCGAGTCCGCCGCCGGCGGGCAAGAGCGTGGTGGTGCACTTTGGTCGGGAAGGGGGCGACAAGAGCATCGCTTTGGTGGAAGGCGGCAGGTTCGAGTTCACCAGCGACAACTGGGCGCAACCGGCGGTTGCGGTGATCCAGCTTGATCCGAAGTTGCGCACCACCAGTTCCGCGCGGTTTATGGCGCGCGCCGGCAACGTCCGCCTGTCCTGGACGCTCACCTTTGCCGGGCTCGGCGCCCTGTTCTTGCTGTTCATGGTCTATCATCGTTTTGTACTGCCCTACCCAAAGGCCGATGTGCCGCGCCGGACCGGTGGCCTCAAGCCTTTCTTTGCCAACTTTGCCCGCACCTTTGCGAGCTTCTTCACCAAGAAGCAGATCGGCATCGCGCTGGCCCTGTTGCTGCTCTACCGGTTGGCCGAGGCCCAGTTGGTGAAAATCGCCTCGCCTTTTCTCCTGGACAGCCAGGAGGCAGGCGGGCTCGCCCTGACCACCGGGCAGGTGGGCTTTGTCTACGGCACTGTGGGGTTGTTGGCGCTGTCATTAGGGGGGATCCTCGGGGGCTTCTTGGTCGCGCGCGATGGCCTCAAGAAGTGGATTCTGCCCATGGTGCTGGCCATCAATGTGCCGGACGTGGCTTACGTGTACCTGTCGCACTATCTGCCGGACAATTTTCTGCTCATCAATCTGTGTGTGGCGACTGAACAGTTCGGCTATGGCTTTGGCTACACGGCCTACATGCTCTACATGATCTACATCGCCGACGGGGAATACAAGACGGCCCACTTTGCCATCGCCACTGGCTTCATGGCGCTGGGCATGATGTTGCCCGGCATGATCAGCGGGTGGATACAGGAGCTCATCGGCTACGAAAAGTTCTTCCTCTGGGTGCTGCTTTGCACCATCCCTGGCTTCATCATCGTGAAGTTGCTCCCCTTGGACCCGGAGTTTGGCAAGAAGAGGGACGAGAAGACGTAGGTCAAGTAGGGCGGGCAGCGCTCCCGGGGCGTTCGCCGGGCCCGGGTGTGCATCTGGTGCGGTCAAAGCTCGCCGTTTGCTTGAAGCCCGCAGAGGCGGGCGCCTGTTCGGTGCAATTTGGGGAGGGCATGAGCAATGTGCGCACGGAGCTTTGTGTTGATTGGGCTCCTCGCCGGCACCATCTTGATTGGTTGCGCAGAGAAGTGGCCCACCGAGGTGCCCGAAACGCTTCCCTCGGGAACCCGGCTTCTGCCCCTTGCCGTGGGGACAAGTTGGGTGTATCGGCACACAATCTACGACAGCCTGCCAGGGGCGCCCTGCACCGGCGAAACGGTTGTCTGGAAGGTCGGGAAACCAGTGATGCTGCAGGGAAGCGAGTACCTGCCTTTGGCTGAGTTCTTCGCCGTGCGGGAGACGGAGGAGGGCCTCTTCTTTGCCCGTGTGGACACCACGGCAGGCCGGGTTCTTGATGAGCTATTCTTCAGGACTACGGCCAGGCAGGGCGAGCACTACACGTACACCTTCTCCGCGCCCGAGACCACCATCACCTACGAAATCGCCTTCGCGATCACACCGGTGGAGAATGGCGACTGCTATTTCGGCGCCACATACGCCGTGACCAAAGTGAACGGCGAGGAGGTGCGACAAGGGCCGGCCTTCCTGTTCCGCCCGGGTCGCTACCTAAAGGCCATCGACCGTTTCCCGGCGCCACCGTTCCACTTCTGGGCCCTGGCAGAGTGAAGGCGCCAGAGCTACGGCCCAACGATCGCCCCGGCCACCACGTTGGCGACGACGCTGCGCAGACGCACCACGCTGCCAACGTCCTTGGGGTGGACCCGGTTCGTCAGCAAGATCACCGCTGCGTCAGTGGCGGGGTCGATCCAGATGGAGGTGCCGGTGTAGCCGGTGTGGCCGTAGCCGCCGGCAAAGAGGTCGCCGCCGTTGGAGGCGTACGCACTGCTGATGTCCCAGCCAAGGCCACGGCCTGACTGCGCCGCTTCTGGATAGACGGAAGTCATCAGGCGCACGGTCAAAGGGCTGAGGATACGCACGCCCGCATAGTGCCCCTGGTTGAGCATCATCTGGGCGAAGATGGCGAGGTCTTCCGCAGAGGAGAAGAGCCCCGCATTGCCCGAAACACCGCCTTGCAGGCGCGCCAACGGATCGTGCACCACCCCATGCAAGGGCGCGCCGTCCACCACCTCGGTGGGCACGACCCGCCACAGCAGTTCCTTACCGGGACAGAAAGAGGTGCTTTTCATGCCCAAGGGCAGGAAGATCTGCTCGCGAGCGAACTGGTCAAGACGATGGCCGGAGACCTTGCGCACAATGTGCGCTAAGGTGATGAAGCCCAAGCAGCTGTAGTGGAATTCCTTGCCCGGTGCATTCAGCTTTTTGAGCTTGGCGATGTGGGCGACCAGCGAGTCCGTGGGACAGGGGCGCCCGAGGCGGCGCGCCACGCTGTCGGCATTGGTGTAGGGTGGCAGGCCTGAGGTGTGGGTCAACAGATGCCACACGCAAGCATCCTCAGCCGGTGCTCCCTTGTCGTCAACGAAGGGAGTGAACTCGGGGACGAACGTCGTCACCTTGTCGTGCAGGCGGAGCTTGCCCTGTTCCACCAGCAGCATCACCGAGGTGGCGGTGGCCACTGGCTTGGTGATGGAGGCCAGATCAAAGACCATGTCTTTTTCCATGGGCTTTCGCTCGGGCACGAGCTGGGAGTGGCCAAAGGCCTTGTGCACCACGATGTGGCCGTGGCGCATGACCAGGACCACGGCCCCAGGTATCTCCCCCTTGGCCACTGCTTGCGTGATCAGCTCATCCAGCCGCGAGAGGCGCTCGGTGGACATTCCCACCTGTTCAGGGCGCGCGTGCGGCAGGCCGGCCCACGATGCAGTGAGCGCGCCCAGGCTCATCGCTAAGAATGTGATCCAGCAAAGGGGACGCATGCTCTATTCCGCAGACTGACGCAGCCGTGGGCTATCGTCTGCCACTGAGGGCACCGATGACGGCCATGAACAGGGCGGCGCCCACCACCGCCCAGAGCACAGGGATGCCCCCGACTACGAGGAAAATCGGGGCGTGCAATTGCCCTGCCATCCAACTGCCGATCAAGGCGCCGATGAGGCCAATGGCGATATTGGTTAGACACCCACGCCGCGAGTAGCCGGCGATGGCGGCTCCCACCGAACCACATATCGCCGCGACAATCAGGAGAACGAAAAACCCTAACACTGACATGGTTCCCTCCGCTCGTCTGCCATCTGCTTTCCTGCGGAAAAGGTAACCAGGGGAAGGGAGAAATGCAAGCAGAATCTTTGGTGCTTGTGGAGAGGTCAGGCAAGAGGTCCGCATTCCTGTGTCGTAATGCGGAGGATTACGACAGCCTCGCCAAGTCTTTCGAACGGGCAACGCTGGTGTGAAAAACCTCATGGGACACTAAGGGCAGTGGGCAGTAGTGGCACCATTGCAGTACGAATCTCGGGATGGGTTGCGTAGCGCAAAACTTTAATTTGCGCAAGCACCGAGCTTCGGTTTGGGCGGGCAGGGTAGCGCAAACCTCTGGTTTGCGCCTGGCCAATGCGAGTTTTGTCCCCCTGCGCGGCAAATTGCCCCCTTCCTGTTCGCCTTTGCCGGTGGGCAAACCAACCGGTCTTAGAGGCAAATTCTTCACTCACGACCTCGCTCTGACAGCTTAGTGTCCCGCAGATGGCAACCTATCACAACGGTCGGCCGCGTAGCGCAAACCTGCGGTTTGCGCCGGGCAAATCGGAGATTTGCCCTACTGAGCCGCTGGGGAGTCCGGGCGCTGGGCGGATCGAAGATTTGCCCTAGTGGGGAGGAAATGGCAGTCGCCCAGGGGGGATCCCGCAGGCGACAGTGCCGCTCGCGTCAGCTGACAGCCTTTTTGAGCTTGACATTGAGGATATTTTTCTGTATATTTGCGCTGCCATATGCGCAAAGAAGCGAAACGACAGAAGACCGGCCGGCGCGACGCGTGGAGCAGGCGTCAAGGGATCGCCCTCGGCAAGACAAACTATCTCCTTGCCGCCTTGGGGTTGATAGTGATTGTCATCGGTTATGTCTGTCTTGCCCAGCCGCCGGTTAACGGCTTTCTCACCCTCACGGTGGCCCCCATCCTCCTGGTTGCCGGCTATTGTGTCATTATGCCTCTTGCGATTCTCTGGAGGGGCAAGGACCGGGGGGAGCGGCGCAGCGAGCAGCCGGGCACTACCTCGTCGCAGGGGTAGCAGACGCGGGCGGTTAGCTCAGGTGGTTCAGAGCGCCTGCCTTACAAGCAGGAGGTCACTGGTTCGAGTCCAGTATCGCCCACTCCAACGGGGTCGTGGTGCAGCTTGGTTAGCACACTGGCCTGTCAAGCCAGAGGTCGCGGGTTCGAGTCCCGTCGGCCCCGCCATTTGCCCGTGTGAGCGCGATCCGTACCCGGCGCAGCGCGCGTCCTAAGGCAGCGTCCACCTCCCATCCGCATAGTTGTGTGGCACGCAGGGTATGAGGTCGCGCTTTCTGTTTGCCCTTTGCCAGCTGCCGGCCTGCCTCAGTCTGAGGGGCGACCGGCTTCCGATCCCATCTGCCTCATCGTTTGCCAGGGCCCTGGCCAAGATCCCGGACACCGAGGGTCTCACGACAAGGCACCGGCTTGCAGGGTCTCGAAGGTTCTGTCCACGACCTCTCCCGTACTTCTTCGCTGCTCGCTTTGCCCCAATAGCCCTGCGCTCGCCAGGTCTTGGATGGAGGTTGCAGCTGCAGATCATCGCCTCGCCCGGCCAGAGGACGTGGCCTGTTGGTCTACCCCAGGCCCAGCCGTTTGCGCGTGAACGGGATGAGGCCTCCGGCCTCGAAGATGCCGATGACCTCTGGCGGGAGCGGCGGAAAGGCGAACGATGCGCTCCCTACGCGCACCAGGCCAGCCTTGAGATCCACCTCCACGCGCTGCCCGTCCTCGATAGCAGCCACTGCTTCCGGGCACTGAATGGCCGGCAGGCCGGCGTTGATGCAGTTGCGGAAATAGAGCCGGGAGAACGATTTGGCGATAACCGCGCCCACGCCGGTGTACTTGAGGCAAAAGGCGGCCTGCTCGCGGGAACTGCCGCACCCGAAATTCTTTCCTCCCACCACCACGTCGCCTGGCTGGACTTCGCGCGCAAAGCGTGGGTCGAGGTCTTCCATGGCCACCCTGGCCATCTCCTTGGGGTCGGTCACCGTGTAGGTGTATTTGCCGGGGAAGATAACGTCGGTGTTGACGTCGTCACCGTACTTCCAGGCTCTTCCTCGAATTATGCTCATGGCCACTTGCTCTCCTGCGTTTCAGACCACTTCGCGGAAATCGGTAATGGTGCCGGTGAGGGCCGTGGCCGCCGCAGTGCGGGGGCTGGCGAGGTAGATTTCCGCCTCTTTGCAGCCAAAGCGTCCCTTGAAGTTGCGGTTGGAGGTGCTCAGCGTCACCTCCGCCGGGGCCAGGATTCCCTCGTGATTCCCCATGCATGGCCCGCAGCCAGGGTTGACAATCACCGCCCCAGCCTCCACCAGCGCGGCGATGTAGCCGGCCGCCAGTGCCTCTTTCAGCACCTGCTGTGAGGCAGGAATCACTATCATGCGCGTGCTTGGGTGAATGTGCCTGCCCCGCAGCACACTCACCACCTCGGCAAAGTCCTCCAGGCGCCCATTGGTGCACGAGCCAAAAAAGACCTGATCAACCTTGACACCCTTCACCTCGCTGACCGGTTTGACGTTGTCCACTGTGTGGGGGCAGGCAACCATCGGTTCGAGGTTGCTGACGTCTAACAGGTGTTCTTCCTCGATGAGCGCGTCCGGATCCGAAGTAACCGCCTGAAACGGGCGGCGAGCCCTGCCTTGGAGCCATACCATGGTCTTGTCGTCGGGTTCGACATAGCCGATCTTTGCGCCCATTTCCACGGCCATGTTGGTGAGAACCATGCGGCTGGCCATGCTCATTTGTCGGACGGCGGGGCCGGTGAACTCCACTGCCTTGTACAGCGCACCGTCTGCCGTCAGTTTGCCGATGATGTGCAGCATCACATCCTTGGCGGAGATGCCCTCGGGAAGCTCCCCGGTGACCACGATGCGCATGGTCTCCGGCACCCGCAGCCAGATCTTGCCGGTGGCGAAGATGACCGCCATCTCGCTGCGGCCGATGCCCGTGGCGAAGGCGCCGAACGCGCCGTAAGTGGTCGAGTGCGAATCGCTGCCCACGATGACTTCCCCAGGCAGGGCGAAGCCCTCTTCCGGCAGCACCTGGTGGCAAATGCCGCGATGGATGTCGTAAAAGTGCTTGATCCCCTGCCTGGCTACGAACTCGCGCACCTCCTTGTGGTTCAGCGCGAACTTTTCATTAGCAGCGGGTACGCAATGGTCGAGGATGACCACGTGCATGTCGGGGTTGAAGACCTTGTCCACGCCGATGCTGTAGAAGGTCTTGGCGATGGCAGCGGTGTTGTCGTGGCTCATGGCCACATCGGGGGTGACCTCCACGATTTCGCCTGCTACCACTTCTTTGCCTGCTTTGTGCCCCAGGACTTTTTCCGCGAAAGTCTTGCCCATAGGCCTCCCTTCTGGTTGTCAGTCCTTCATCTGTCCTTGGCCGCCCAGAGGTCACGCAGGCGGGCGACAAAGGCGCCGCGCCGTGCCGGGTCGCCGCGCGGCTCTGCCTTGAGCCTCTTCCATGCCTCGGGGCAGGCCTTGAACGGCACCCCCACCAGCTCGTGCAGCATCTGATCGATCTGCCGCCGGTTTGCTGGCGTCAGCTCGATGCCAGCCTCGTGCAGCTCGGCGCTGAGGTGGCGCAGGTAAGAGGACTTTTCTCCCTCCTGAACTATGGCTTGCTTCCACGACTGCTCGTCAACGACCTCCGCAAACTCCGCAGGGCTGTCCCCGTAAGCACCCGGTAGGCCGGCGCATTGGCGCGACGGTAGGCTTCTGAGTGATGCATGGCAGCTACCCCGCGGGTTTTCAAGGAGTCTTCCATGGCCGCAATTTCCGAGACGGAAAACGGCAGCTCTCCGCGACGTACCGCAGCAGCAAAGGGCCGCCACAGGGCAAAGAAGCCCTCCTCGCTGCCCTGCAGCGCGCGGGCGGACTCTAACAGCGCCTCCCAGAGAGCCTGGACAGATCCACCACGGTGTTTGTACGGACCCAGGTTGAGGCGCACTACGGAGTGGTCCGGCGAAATGGGCTCCGCCAGGGGCTCGTCTCCGGAGGCGTGCACCTCAGCAAATTCGCGCTGCAACTCCCGCAATGCCCGCTCCAGGTCCAAAAGGACGTGCGCCGGGCCATAGACGGCCTGCTGGAACATCTTGTACACGTCCTGCACGTGGAGGCCCGCATGGTGGCCCAGGTGCCAGCGCACGAGGTCCTCCACGCTCATGGCTGGCTGCCGCTCTCTGCGCGTCGCAAGCGCGACAAACACCGCCGTCAAAAGGTTGGCCCCGTTCACGAGAGCTCCTGGCACAGCGGGCAGAAAAAGCAGGGGCGACGCGCGCAGAGCTGGCGAGCGAGAGGAGTGCCGCACCTCCAGCACGTGCGGCTGCGCGCGTCCCAGCCCGCGGAACGAAATCTGCCTCGCTTGGCTTGCAGGTCTACGAAGCCCGTGGTTGCTGAGCCCCCCTGTTCTACTGCCTGCCGCAGCACCTCCCGCATGGCCTCGAAAAGAGCTCGCTGCTGGTGCGCAGAGAGGTGGCGCGCCTCGGCCCGCGGGTGAATGCGTGCCCGGAGCAGGATATCGTCCACAATTGGCTCGTCAAGCCCGGCGATGCGGCGCTGGTCAAGGAGCAAGGGACGCACCATGCGGTTCCCCGCTTTGCCGAGCGCCGCGCGGAGCACCTCCAAAGTGAATTCGGCGGACAGGACATCCGCGCCAAGTCCCTTGAGCGGCGGCAGGCGATGGAGGTTCCCACTGGGCAGCAGCCTCGTCGCCCCAGGGGCTTCCACGCTCACCAAGAGCCAGGCGTCGCGCTCGAAGCGCACGGCCATCCGGCCTTCCTCAGGAGTCGGCTCGGGGCCGGTCACCCAGCGCACCGTGCCCCCTTTGGCAAGCTGCAGCACCATGGAGAGCCCTGTGTCGAAGCCTACGATCAGGCAGGTGGCAAAGCGGTCGACGCCCGCCACTCGCGAGCCGTACAGAAGCGTTTCCGGCCGTGGCGGCAACTCACCCGCCCAAGCTGGTGGAAAAGAGGCTTGAATCACCTTTTTGCCCAAGGCGTGCGCACGCAACTGACCGGCAAGGATGGCGACCTCCGCGGCGGTGCGCGTGCACCGCATGGGCGCGCGCAAACTACTCACCGAAGCTCCTACGGCTGACTGGCCCATCGCACATGCACTCGTGGCTTCGCGCAGTGCTGTGCCTTGACGCCTGGAGTGTCTGCCCGAGTACTCTCATCGGCCATGCGATATAGCAGAAACGGCGCACAAATGCAACAGGCAGGTGCCGGAGGCCTCTCCGAGGTCAGCGCTTTGCAACAGCCGACAAGGCCGCCTCCACCTCTTCAAAGTACGAATCGGACAGGAACTTTGTCAGGCCGTGGGCGCGATAGAGAGACGCGACCTTGTGCACATAGTTCATCCTGTCTACCAGGACCTCGTCCACGAGGCCTTCGAGCAACTTTGCCAGATGCTGCGGATTCATCGGCAGCGCCGGCCCCACGAAGGCATAGGTGCGCAGTCCGGCCGCCTTGAGCGCCGCAAGCGCCTCCAGCCGCCGCACAAGGGGCGGCGCACAGGGCTCGAACAGCCGGCGCATGCGCTCGTCATCCGTGGTAACGGTCAGCCCCACCTCGCATTCTGCCAAGGAGCGGAGCACATCGATATCCCGCCTCACCAGCGGGGACTTGGTCAGGATCGACACGGGAAAAAGGCACGCCCGCAGGACCGCAAGGCAGGAACGCGTGAGTTGGTACTTCCGCTCCAGGGGCTGGTACGGGTCAGTGACCGTGCTCAGGCCGATTACCCCCGGCCTAAGCCGTGCCACATGGTTTGCCAGTTGCTGCGCCGCATTGATGCGCACATCTACGAAGCTCCCCCACGCCTCGGCATGCCCGGTATAGCCGCGCATGAATTCCGCATAGCAATACCGGCAGCCGTGGGCACAGCCCACGTAGGGGTTCAAGGCGTAGTCTATCCCTGGGATGCGCGATCGAGTCAGCGCGGCCCTGCAGCGAATCTCCCTGACGGCAAGGGTCGAGGCCGTCGGTCCGGCGCACTTGGTCTCCAGCACTCACTCCTCCTCTTCGGGAATGCGCGGGTGCTTCTGTTTTCGCGAATAGCACTTGCGGTCCCTGTGCACCACCGTCGGCTTGGGCATGGGTTTGCGGAGCTTCTTGTACAGCTCATCCACCTTGATGCGCGTGCTGACCTTTTTGCGTGCGGCCGCCATCTGCGTCCCTCTGGCCCGCGCGGCGTGCGCGGCCGATCCGGCTCGCAGGTGGCCGGCGATGAGCAGCTCCTTGGCCGTGCGCGACAGGCGCTTGAGTGCCCTTTCCCGGCGTCGCGCCTCTGCCAAGGAGGCGAACTCCTCGCAGTGCACCAACACCACTGGCCGCCGCGTGCGTGTGTAGCGCGCCCCCCCGCGCAGTTCCCCGTTATGGCGCCGCACGCGCCCCTCGACGTTCTTGGTGCAGCCCGTGTAGTACGAACCATCGCCGCAGCGCACAATGTAGACGTAGTGGCGGGTGGGCTGGCTCTGCAGCTTGCTTTCTGCGACTCGGCGCAAGCTACATCTGCTCCAAGAAGTGGTACCTGGTCACCCGTGCCACCACACCCGAGAGCAGCAAGAGCCCGACGAGATTGGGAAAGGCCATGATGGCATTGGCGGTGTCGCCCACGTACCACACGATGTTCAAGTACTTGCCGGTCATCAGGGCGCCGAAGAAGAGCAGAGTGATGTACACCAGGCGGTAGGGCATCTTCGACTTCACGCCCCAGATGTACTCGATGCACTGCTCGCCGTAGTAGGCCCAGCCGATCAGCGTGGTGTAGCCGAAGACAAAAGAGCCGATGGCCACAATCCAGCCCCCGAATGGGATGACCGAATTGAAGGCCATCGTGGTCAGCGCTGTGCTGGACAACCCGCCATTGGTCAGGTCATAGCCTATGCGTGCCGCAAGTTGCTGGGCGGCCGCCGGAAGCGTGGCCACAGCCTCTGGAGCCAGGCGCGTGCCTTCCCGCAGGAGCTCCACACCTGCGGCAGGGGTGAGCATCCACAGGCCGGTGACCACGATGGTGAGCGTCGTGATGGTGTTCACGAGCAGGGTGTCGATGAACACGCCCGTCATCGCCACCAGGCCGTTGTACGTGGGGTCCGGTGACTTGGCCGCGGCCTGGGCTATGGCTGCCGAGCCCAGGCCCGCCTCGTTGGACAGCACCCCGCGGCGCACACCGAGGCTGATAGCCTTCTGCACCGTCGTGCCGACCAACGCACCGCCTGCTGCCTGCAGGGAGAAAGCGGAGCGAAAGATGAGCACGAAGGCATCGTCGAGGGCTGTTGCTCTGCTGATGAGGATGACTGCCGCACCGCCCAGGTAGAAGAGAATCATGGTCGGCACCAGGCGCTCAGCAACCGCCCCAATGCGCTTGATGCCGCCAATGATGACCAACCCCACCAGCACGGTAATGGTCACCGCACTCACCATGGTCGGCACGTGGAATTGCGTCTTGAACGCCAGCGCCATGGAGTTGGACTGCATCATGTTGCCGGTGCCGAATAGGGCAGTGAAGGCACCACAGACCGCAAAGACCATCCCTAACACGCGCGCCAGCGGCTTCCACTTGATGCCGTAGCGGCAGTAGTACATGGGGCCGCCTGCCATGGAGCCATCTTCGGCCACCTTGCGATATTTCACCCCTAAGAAGCCTTCTGCGTACTTGGTGGCCATGCCGAACAGGGCGGACATCCACATCCAAAACGGCGCGCCAGGTCCGCCGGTGGCGATTGCCGTAGCCACGCCGGCAATGTTGCCGTTGCCCACGGTGGCGGCAAGCGCGGTCATCAGCGCCGCGAACGGCGAAATGTCACCCTGCTTGGAGTGGACGTCGCTCTTCTTGGAAGCGCCGCTGAAGGCGAATTTCAGGGACAAGAAGAACTTGCGCACCTGAATGCCGCGCGTCACTACGGTGAGCAGCACGCCGGTCCCCACCAAGAGGAGGATCATCCAGTTGCCCCACATAAAATCCGCCAGCATCTGCGAAGTGCGCAAAAGCTCCTCGAGAAAGGCTGTCATTGCGAGCTCCCTCTGGCTGAGTTGAGTCGTCTCCCTTGAGGCCTCAATGATAAGAAAAAATCGAGGCAATGTCAACATCTATTTGCGCAGGGTGGCGTTTGCTCTTGACTTTGTGCAGGGCTTGTTGTAGACTTGTACGTGTCCGCTTGTGGGGAAGCGTTTGTTGCCTTGAGGGAGACAGGTGATGGATATCGGAGAGGACATCCCCCGGCGATTGGTGAGCGTCAGCCTCGCGGAGGTCGACCTTGAGGACCTGTGGTACCAGGTCAGCTATGGGCCGGCGCCCCCCGCTTTGGCGGCATCCCTGCGCGCGGTGGGTCTGATCAATCCGCCGACCTTGCAGAGGCGGCAGGACGGCCGTTGGCGCGTGGTCGCAGGTTTCCGGCGGTGCGCCCTGCTCAAGGAGCAGGGGGCAACAACCATCTCTGCCTGGTGTGTGGAAGAAGCCGCCCCTGGGCTCGTGCTTTTCCTGTGGGCCTTGTGCGACAACCTTGGCGTCCGCGCCCTGAACGTCGTCGAGTGCGCCGTCGCGCTCCTGAAGCTGCGCATGCAGTTCAACGTGCCCGAGGCGGAGCTCAGCAGCCGCTACATGCCGCTCCTCAACCTGAGGGCGAGCCGCACGCTGTTGCAGCGCTATCTCTCTTTGGCCGCATTGCCCGAGCCGATGCGGCAGGGGCTGGCCGAGGACCGTCTCTCCCAGGAGGTGGCCCTCCGCCTCGTGGGAATGAGCCAGGCCGACGCATCGGCGCTGTTCGCGGTGATTTCGCAGCTGCGCCTGGGGAAAAACTATCAGCGCGACCTTGTCCGCCTGGCTGAGGATGTGGCGCGTAGGGAGTCGATTTCCATCCAGGAGGTGCTGTCCTCGCCGGAGGTGCAGGGGCTCTTGGGAAAGACCGACTGGAGCCCAGGGCAGAAGACGGAGAAGGTGCTGGCCTGGATGCGCCGACGGCGCTTTCCGCGTTTGGCGGAAGCAGAACGACGCTGCCATGAGCTGATGCGCAGGCTTCGCCTGCCCGGCAATGTACGCCTTTCTTCGCCAGCCAATTTCGAGGGCGCCGAATGGCAGTGCCAGGTGCGATTCGGCAGCAGTGAGGAGCTGCAGGCAGCGGCGCAGCGACTTCAGCAAATCGGCGAAAGCCCCACGCTGCGAGAAATGCTGCTTTTGCCTTGACAAAGCTCCGTGGAGAATCAAGAGTGGGCCACCGCCTATTTTTTCCTCAAAAGGTGTTCATCGAATGCTCGGTGGCCGAGGAGCCGCTGACCAAACGCCTGCTCGATCGGCTGCCGGAGGCGCAACACATCCTTCTGCCGGAGGAGAGAAGCCCGCTTCTCGAGTTGACCCAGGAGGAGGCTGCCCATAGCCTCCTCCTTGCGCGACAGCGAGGTCACTTCGCCAAGCCGTGTCCCGGCACCAAGGGCTACATCTGCTGCGGCTATTGGAACCTCAATGTTGCCATGGGGTGCAACATCGGCTGCCACTATTGCATCCTGCGGGGATACCTGAGCAGCCCGGTGCCGACCATCTACACCAACACTGCGGACATGTGGCAGGAGCTGGACCAGCTCCTTAGGCGGCGCTGGCCGGCGGTGGTGCGCATCGGCACGGGTGAACTGGCCGACAGCCTTGCCTTTGACCACCTCAGCGAACTGAACCGGGGGCTGGTCTGCTACTTTGCGGACAAGAGGCGCGCCCTGTTCGAGTTGAAGACCAAGACTGACACGATTGAGCCCCTGTTGGGCATTGAGCATGGCAGGCGCACGGTGCTTTCGTGGTCCTTGAACACCGCCCGCATGGTGGAGGCCCACGAGCCGAACAGCGCCCCATTGGCGCGGCGCTTAGAGGCAGCCCGCAAGGCGCAAGATGCTGGGTATCGGCTGGGCTTCCATTTCGATCCTCTCATCTGGCATGAGGGGTGGAAAGAGGAGTATGCGGCGGTGGTCCATCGCCTCTTCTCTTTTGCTCGACCAGAAAACATCGCCTGGATCAGTCTGGGTGCCCTGCGCTACCCCGCTCACCTGGACGAACTGATCCGCGAGCGCCACGGGCAAAGTGATCTCCCGCTGGGGGAGCTCCTTCCGGGCAAGGATGGCAAGTTGCGCTACTTCCGCGCGATCCGGGAAGAGATGTTCCGCTGGCTCTACCAGCGCATTCGCCTGCATGCACCGCATGTGGCGGTCTACCTGTGCATGGAAAGCGACGAGGTCTGGCGCCGTTCCTTTGGATGGTCGCCCGGGGATAGCGCAGGCCTGGCCCGTCTGCTCGATGAGCGCGTCCACCTCCCTTAGAGCAGCGCGCCAAAAACCCCGGCAGAGCGGCCTCGAGCTTTTTCCCCTCGGGCAGATGATTTCGCCCCGCGTGAATCCGCCTCCTGATGGCAAACGAGAATGTGCAAGTCGCGGCGCCGTGCCGTGTTAGGAGTCTTGTAGATGATTCTGCACCGATCTTGCGGTATGGCACTCAACACTTTGCAGGACCCGGGCATGGGAAGGCGGTGGTTGCTCGTTCCTTTCCCATTACTGGTTTGCCTGGCGCCTTCCTGCGGAGCGGAAAAAGTGGAAAGCACGTGGTTAGACCACGAGATCACGGTAGATGGCTCCGTCGCCGAATGGGAGAAGTTGCCGGTCGTCTACGTCGACGAGTGGCAGGGGGTGGCAGGTGTGGCGAACGACACCGCCAGCGTGTTCGTCATGCTTCGCGTTGGCAACCAACAGCTCGCGCGGAGGCTCCGTTTCGGCGGGCTGACGCTTTGGCTCGACCCGAAAGGCGGCAAGCAGAGGAAGCTTGGCATCTGTACGGGGGCCGCGCGCCACGCCGGTCACGGGAAGAAGCGTTTGGGCAACCGCCCCAAATGAGGCAACCCTCGCAAGAAGCGGATGGACGGGCTTTCATGCCGCCTGTCCACGTTACGTTGATCCGCAACCAGCAAGAAGTCCCACTTCAGGAAGGGGTGCCGCAGGGGCCGACGGCAGCGTCGCAGGAGCTGAACGGCGTCTGCTCCTTTGAGTTCCGCATTCCGCTGGATGAAGAGTTGAAACTGCGGGACGAGGAGGGCCTGGGACTGGAGGTCGGCGGGCATGGTGGTCAAACATGGGCAGGCGGTCCT
Source organism: candidate division KSB1 bacterium (assembly GCA_024655945.1). Taxonomy (NCBI): domain Bacteria; kingdom Pseudomonadati; species Candidatus Zhuqueibacterota bacterium. Next base: position 80,972 of record JANLFK010000010.1, on the reverse strand, counting down.
CCCCATGGCGGCCGGGGACCATCAGGGGGAATGCGCTCGCCCCGTGGCCAGAGGCCGGAGGGCATGCCACGGCCAGGGGGCCAGCGTCAGTCTCCGGCACAGGCGCTGACGGTTTGGCTCAAAGTCCGCTTGGCGGGCCCGCCGACCGGGGAGTGAGCGCCCGCTCTGGCGCCGGCACGTGTGCAAGTGGCCGTGCAAGGCTGTTCGAGGTTGCCGCAGGACTTCTCCCGCCCCGCGCCTGAAGGTTTGGCCTGGCTCGCTTCGGCTGCACGTGCACCAGGGGCGCCTCGGCCCTGTAGTGCCATTCTGCGAGCCCTCACCGGAGGCCTTGTCGCCTGGGCCGGCGCATTTTGTCCAGCTTGCACTGCAGTGTGGTGCGTGGGACCTTGAGCAGGCGCGCCGCGCGACTGACGTTGTTCTGCGCAAGACGCATGGCTTTGGAGATGAGTTCGTACTCTTGCGCCCTGACAAAATCCGCAAGCGCCGGAAGTTCCTCGGCCGATGGCGAGACTGATGCGGCGCTCTGGCTTTCCGCTACTCCGGGAAGAAAAGTGTTGCCGAGCTCCAGCAAATTCACCCCCGGCGGCAGAGCCAACATCCGCTGCACGATGTTCTCGAATTCGCGCACGTTGCCCGGCCAGTCGTAGGCCATCAGTTGTTCCAACTGCGCGCGCGAGAGGGCAAAGTCCGCTTTGCCCTGGCCGTAGCGCTTGACGAAGTGGTCAAACAAGATCGGAATATCCTCGCGGTGGTCACGCAGGGGCGGCATGATGACCGTGATGATGTTCAGCCGGTAGTAGAGATCCTCGCGAAAGGATCCGGAGGCGACGAGCTGCGCCAAGTTCGCCTTGCTTGCGCAGACCAGGCGAAAGTCAATGGGAACAGGGTGCTCCCCGCCGAGGCGCTGGATTTCCCTCTCTTGCAGCACGCGCAACAACTTGACCTGCAGACGAAGCGGCAGATCGTCCACGTCGTCGATGAACAGGGTGCCCCCGCGGGATCGCTCGATGTAGCCGATATGGCGACGCAGGGCCCCGGTGAAAGCACCTTTCTCGTAGCCAAAAAGCTCGCTTTCTAACAGACCCTCCGGCAAGGCAGCGCAGTTGAGCGCAACGAAGGGGCCTTGTCGTCTTTCGCTTGCCCGGTGCAAAAAGCGGGCTGCCAGCTCTTTGCCCGTGCCGCTCTCTCCTTGGATGAGCACTGTGTAGTCGGTGGCGGCCACCGACCGCAAGATGTCCACCACCCTACGGATTGCAGCAGAGTTGCCAATGATCTCTCGCTCCTGGTAGCTGGTCATCCATTTCTTGAGTTGGATGTTCTCGCGCAGGAGCTCGTGCAGCTGGTGGATGTTCTTGAGCATCGCCAGGAGCTTGTCCGTGGAAAAAGGCTTGGTCAAGTAGTCGTAGGCGCCGAGCTTCAACGCATCCACAGCGCTTTCCACCGTGCCGTAGGCGGTGACGACAATCACCGCGCAGTCCTTGTTCTTCTGCTTTGCCGCTTTCAGGATCTCCATGCCGCTCAGGTCCGGTAGACGCAGGTCGGTGATGACCGCCTCGAAATGGTCCTCTTCGAGCCATTCCAAACCTTCATGGCCACTGTCGCAAGTGACCACTTCGTAGCCGGCCTTCTTCAGCGCCTCGCCGAGGGCAATGCGCGACACCTTCTCGTCTTCCACGAGCAGAACCTTCATGCGCCACCTCCAATGGGAAGCGTAACCTGAAACGTGGTGCCTACCCCTACCTTGCTCTGCACGCTGATAGTGCCGCCGTGTGCCTCCACAATGCCCAAGCTGACCGATAACCCCAGGCCCGTTCCTTGGCCTTCCTGCTTGGTGGTGAAGAAGGGGTCGAATATCTTGTCGAGATGTTCCTCTGCGATGCCACAACCGGTGTCGGCGATGACCATGCAGAGGTTCTGCCCGTCGGCTCGGTGTGTGCTGATGCGGATCTCGCCGCCATCCTGGATGCTGTCGAAGCTGTTGATGAGCATGTTCATCACCACTTGGCCGATAAGCTGCGGGTCGGCATGGATGCTCGGCAAGGAGGGATCCAGTTCCTTAATGACGGAGATGCCCCCTTTGTCGAGGCGGTACGAGATCAGAGCGAGCACCTCCTCGATGACTTCATTCAGGTTCATTTCCGTGCGTTGCTGCGCCCCCTGGCGTGAGAAGCTCAGCAACTTCTCCACCACCTTGGAAATGCGGTCGACGGCTTCATCGGCAAGGGAGAGGTACTTCGTGACTTCGGTGACGTTGCCCGGCTCCCTCTGCATGGCAAACAAGCAGCTCTTCAGGCCGTGCAGTGGGTTATTTATCTCATGCGCCACCCCAGCGGCCAAACGGCCTATGGAGGCGAGCTTTTCGGCTTGATAGACTTGCCTCTGCGCGTCCAAGAGCTGCTTGCGGGAGTGGACTAGCCGGCTCTTTAACATCTCGAAAGTCTCCACCAGCAGCCCCACCTCGTCATCTCCTGGCCGCAGGTTGCTGGGCTCGATGTGCTCCAGGTCCAGTCTCTGCATTTCGCTCACCAGGCGGCGCAGCGATTGGGTGAGGCGGTCGACGATCAGGTAGGTGGCAACCAAAAGTACGACGGCGAAACCTGCACCGAGGCCATAAAGGAGAAAGAAGAGCAGCTTCAGCTGCTGTCGGACTGGCTCTGCATCGAACGCCATCCTCATCCATCCCCATTGCCTGGTGTGAATGCGGAGCAGGAGGGTGGTCTCAAGAATCCAGCCGAGCTCTTTGGAACGATAGATGTGCACCAGGGGCTCTTTGACCTCAGACAGCTGGCGCAGCGTTTCCTCAGACAAGGCGCCGCTCCCCAGTCTGCTGCGGAAGATGGGCGTCCCGCGCTGGTCGTAGAGGACAAGGCTCTTGATGTCAGGATTCATGGACAGGAATCTGTGGATATGGTTGGCCAAAAACTCCTCATCGCGCATCGGCCTGCTCTCTTGGTAGATGAGGGCATCCAGCAGGGAGGCTGAGAACGTCTGGGCCACCGCCAAGGCTCTTTGCCGATGGGCATCCAGGATCAACGTCTTCCAGCGCAGCAGAACGCTGATGAAGACGACCATCATCAAGATGGACGTCAGTCCACCGAGGAAGAGGAGGATGCGCTTCTTGAGGCTCTTTGTCGGCCTCATGGTTCGTCCTCACCGGAAGGGAGCGCATGTTCGGCCCCGTCGTAAGCAGCCTCTTGCGCTCTGGTGAAGCCATGGGTGAACTCAGGGTCCCAATCCCGCATTAGTTGCCGATATTCAGTTTTGCGCGTATCCACCCTAAGGAGCGCCTCTTGGATCGCCAGGACAAGGGTGGAATCGAGGTCGTTTCTCACGATGAGCGGCGAGCCCGGTATCGGCGGAGAGGAGGCGACCACCCGGATGCCTTTGCCGAAGAACTCCTCCGCGACGCGATCCTTGACCACCCCTGCGTCGACCCTGCCACTGAGAATCTCGTAAATGACCGTGTGGTGGAAGTCGAAATGGCGCACTGCCGCAAGGTCAGTAGGGTGCAGGCCGTGCTTGGGCAGTTCGACGCGCAACAGCCAATTAGCGGAGAAAGACATGGGCGAAGGCAAAGCTAAGCTCTTGCCAGCCAGGTCGGCGACGCGCCGGATGGGGCTGTCGGCAAGGGTGACGAGGACGGAACGGAAATAGGGCTCATAGCGGCTATTCAGAGGGCTGAGCAGGCACCGAATCGGGTACTTGTGCCTGGCCTTGAGGTAGACAAAGGTGCCGACAAACGCCAGATGCACCTCACCGCGGGCCAGCTGCTGGATAGTCTCCTCGTAGGAGCCGCCCAGCTTCAAGACGAAATGGTAGGGGGTGACCTCGTTGAGATAGTCCACGATGGGCTGGTAGCCCTGATAGATGAGATTGGGCGCAAAACGCGAGACTACCCCGACGCGGATAGTGTCTCGTTTGGTGATGCTCTGCCGCGGCGCACCGGCGTGTCGCGGCGCGGTCCGCGTGCCAATGTCCATCACCACCGCGTAGAGGCCAAGAGAGATGGCCACGAACAGGCAGATGCTCACCGCCAGATAGGCAAATTTGCGCTTCATTGTAGCCCCCAAGCTAAGAAACGATATCTTGCAAGCGAAGGTGCCGTGCGTGCGGGCAAATGGTGCCACCGTCCTTGTGCAGCGCCACGGCGTGCATTGCCGCCGCGGGTGTTGTCTGACGTCGCCTTGCGCAGCAGTGGGCGGCTCCGAGACACCCGCTGCCTCTCAGACCAGCGGCGCTGCTTTGCAATGAAATGTACGCCTTTCACTTGGCAAATGCAAGGGCTTTGTCGAAATTGCGGCAGACTTTCCGCCGAAATTTCAACAGGTGACGACGGGCCATTCTTTTCGCCGGGGCTAACCTCTTGATTTCTCGCCTGCCCCATGTGGCACAGCCCTTGCGTACAGGGACTTCGGCTCACCGGGACGTTCACGGGCCCACGACAGCCTGTGGCTGCCAAAATCGGCACAGGCGAAATGGACTCTTTTGTGTGGCACCGGTTCCCTCCGCGAGCGATCGTACTGACAGGCGGTTGCTGCGCAATTGCCAAGGGCTGATCCAGGACTGCGCAGCGAGGCGCGCTGAGCAATGTGAGTGGCTACGTCGGCGGTGACAAAGGGGAAGTCCGGGAAATTCAGCTGGAGGAGAAGGAATGGCAGAGGTAAGACCGCGATTTGAGTTTCGTGCTTTTGCGCAGAACTTTGGACTTGTAGAGGAGAGGATGCGCACGCTGAGTCCGGTTGAGCAGATACGCGAGAGCCTTGAAATCTACATCGTCTCTGCGGAGAACAATGACAACAACACCAAGATCCGTGACCAGTTGATGGACATCAAGGTCCTTGTGCAGAAAAAGCTGGGCTTGGAGCAGTGGAACCCTCGCATGAAGGGGCAGTTCCCCATGTCTGCACAGGTCATTGGCGAGCAGGTGTTCCCGGCGTTTGGGGTAGCCACGCCCAAGTTTGACCGCGAGACCTATACTCTGTCGCAATTCCTCCAAGAGCTGATTCTCCCTCATCCTTCCCTAGTGGCAGTCCACGTCTTCAAGCGGCGGTTCGGCTTTACGATCAATGGCTGCATTGCCGAACTGGCCGAGGTGTATGTCAACGGAGCCAAAATCATGACCGCCAGCATAGAGTCCGAGCATGTGGAGGCCATTCTGCAGGCGAAGGAGATGGTGGGTCTGAACGGCTACGAGAACGTCAACTATCTGTTGGCCATCAAACGCATCATCGGCATGGCGCCGCTGCCTAATTCCTCAGTGTACCGCGTTCGTTTCTGAGGTCGGGCGGCGAAGAGAAAGGATTGGAGCATGGGCCGAGAGATTGAGCGCAAATTCCTGGTGAAAGGTCCCTTCAAGCACCTTGCGGAAAAGAAGACCCGCATTGTGCAGGGGTACCTCTCTTCGGTGCCAGAAAGGACGGTGCGCGTGCGCATCAAAGGCGACAAAGGGTACCTGACCATTAAAGGCATCGGTGGCGCCTCCGGAGCCAGCCGCTTCGAGTGGGAGCAAGAGATACCCGTCGACGTCGCCGAGGACCTCCTGAAGATCTGCGAACCCGGGGTCATCGACAAGTGCCGCTACGAGGTCAAGGTCGGGGGGAAGAAGTTTGAAGTCGACGAATTCTATGGCGACAACGAGGGCCTCATCCTGGCCGAAGTGGAGCTGGAATCCGAAGAGGAGAGGTTCGAGAAGCCCGACTGGTTAGGGGAAGAGGTGACCGGGGACGTACGTTACTACAATGCCATGCTCATGAAGAACCCCTACAAGAACTGGGCAAAAACTGGTGAGCGATGAGCGCCTTCGACCCCCTTGAGATGCGCAACTACCGCATCGACCGGTTGCCGAAAAGGGAAAAGACCTCCTTGGAGCGGTGGATCGCTCTGGCGGGTCCTTTTCTTGCCTTGGGAGCGTTTATCTCCATCGGTTACCTGGTGCGGCTTCCCTTCCTGCAGCACATCGATGGGGCGCAGCTGGTGTCCAACGCCGCCAAGAGGGCTTACCGCAACCTCGGGCCCGAGGCGTTTGTGCGCAGCAACCACCTGATGTTGGGCATCTTCTTGGCAGGGATAATCTTGTGGGCCACAGATGCCATCCCCAACTACTTGACCTCCCTGATTTTGATCGTCACGCTGGTGTTGACCAAGGTTCTCCCCGAGAAGGAGGCCTATGCGCAATTGGGCCACGAGGTGATGTGGCTGAATATCATGTCGTTTGTGTTGGCGAGCATGCTGGTATCGACCGGTGTTGCCAAGCGGTTTGCCTTGTGGTTCATCCTGCGCTTTGGGCGCAATCCCAGCTACATCTTTCTCAGCTTCCTCGTCATCAATCTTGTGCTCTCGGCGCTGGTGTCGGCCACCACTGCCAAGGCGGCCATTCTGTTGCCCATTTTCATGGTCATTGCGGCCATCTATGGCGCTCAGGGAGGGGAGAAGCGCAACAATTTCGGCCGGAGCATAGTGCTGCAGAACCTGTTTCAGAACTGCGTCGGCGCCCAGGCGTTCATGACTGGCTCGGCAGCCAATCTGCTGGCGGTGGCCATCATCGCTGGGGCTACCGGTGAGAAGATTTTCTTCTCCGATTGGTTGGTGGCCATGTTCCCGGTCACGGTCGTGATTTTGCTGGTTGGATTTGTGCTGGCCACAAAGGTTTTCTTCCCCTTGTCGCCGCAAGAGCGGGTGCCGCAGATAGAGGGGGGAATGGAGCGCCTGCGCGCCGAGTACCGCAGCCTCGGGCCAGTCTCACCACGAGAAATCCGGGCAGTGCTCATCCTGGTGGCTATCTTGGCCATGTGGGCGACGGACCGTCTGCACGGCATTAGTGCCACGGCGGTGGCCTTTGTGGGTGGCATCGTGGCGCTCCTTCCGGGCATTGGCATTGTGAAGTGGAACGAGGTGGACATCCCCTGGCACCTGATGCTCTTCTCTGCGGGCGCCTATGCCCTTGGCGCCGGACTGTCGATCACCGACCTGCCCTCGCTCCTAGTCAATGCCTTCTTCGACCATGTGGGGATCGGCCAAGGCACTCCCTACTGGTTGCTTTATGTCTTGCTGACGAGCGTGATGTTGTTCAGCGCGCTGCTCTTCCAGTCCAAGACGATGCGCGCCATGATTTTTGTGCCGCTTGCCATCGGTACTGCCTCCCGGTTCGGCTATCCCATAGTTAGTTTGGCTCTGCCCGTGGCTTTCTTGATCGAACACGTCTACGTCCTGCCGTTCAACAGCAAGCCGGCGTTGCTGCTCTATGAAACCGACCACTACAGCCTTGGCGAGGCTTTTCGTTACGGCTTTACCATGCTCATTGTCACATGGGTGATTACTTTGCTGGCCAGCGAGACGTGGTTCCGCTTGCTGGGAATCACGCCGCACGGTGTCTTTGGCATCTTCTAACTTGGCGAGCAGGTATGGGCATATTCTTTCGGCGCAGCAAAAGGCTCGAGGTGCAGATTGATGAGTACCTGGACCTCATCGTCAAAGGCGGATTGGTCTTCAGGGAGGGGGTAAAGTTCTACCTGAAAGGGCGATTGCCAGATTTCGAGTCGCACCTGGAGCAGTTGTCCGACATGGAAGACCTTGGGGACAGGCTGCGACGAGAGATCGAGACGAGTCTCTACTCGCACACCTTGATCCCCGAGTCCAGAGGCGACGTCCTTGGCTTGCTGGAAAACGCCGACAAGGTGCTCAACAGGATGGCCGAGACGTTGCTCCAGTTCTCCGTGGAAAGCCCGGATATCTGCGAGGAGTTCTCCCCCTTTTTTGTGGATCTTGCCGACTTTTCCATCTCGGCAGTTGAGGGGATGGTCAAGGCGATTCGCGCCTACTTCACTGACTTGACCTCGGTGCGGGACAACATAAACCAGGTGCAGTTCTACCGCAAAGAGACAAACAAGATGGCGGAGAAGTTGAAGCGGGAAGTCTTTGCGCACCAGTTGCGCCTCAGTCACAAGATTCACCTGCGATATTTCGCTTACCATGTGGAGCTGATCGCTGAGGAAGCGGAGGACGTCTGCGACAGGTTGTCCATCGCGACGATCAAGCGGTACGTATGAGCGAGTGCGCATGTTCTGGTTCTACCTGCTAAGTGGGCTCTTCTTGGGTTGGTCGCTTGGGGCCAACGATGCTGCCAATGTCTTCGGGACGGCAGTGGGCGCAAGGATGGTGCGTTTCAAGACGGCCGCTGTTATCTCCAGCGCCTTCGTCCTGCTCGGGGCGGTACTTAGTGGGGCAGGCACCACGGAGACGTTGGTGGCGCTCGGGGCCGTCAGCGCACCGGCTGCTTCTTTCACCTTGGCCCTGGTCGCCGGCCTAACCGTTTTCTGGATGACCAAGGCGACCTTGCCCGTGTCCACGACGCAGGCCATCGTCGGGGCCATCTTAGGGTGGAACATGTTCACCCATTCGCGCACCGATCCTGCGGTGCTCACCAAGATCGTCGCCACCTGGGTGTTATCGCCCGTTTTGGCGGGTGCATTCGCCGTGGTGCTGTACTTGCTTTTCAAGAGGGTGCTCAACAGGGCCCATATTCATCTGTTGCGCCTTGATGCCTACACAAGAGCGGGGCTCATCATAGTGGGGGCCTTTGGCGCGTACAGTTTAGGGGCGAACAACATTGCCAATGTCGTGGGGGTCTTTGTCCGTGCTTCCCCGTTCACCGACATCGGCATTGCGGGGTCTTTACACATCAGTGGCGCACAGCAGCTCTTTCTGCTGGGGAGCCTGGCGATTTCGTTCGGCATCTGCAGCTACTCGTTTCGCATGATGACGGCGGTGGGCAACGAGATCGTGAAGCTGACGCCCATTCTGGCCATGATCGCGGTGCTTGCGCATTCGCTGGTGCTTTTGGTCTTTGCTTCAAAGGGGCTGAAGACGCTCTTGACCAGTGTGGGGCTGCCGTCACTGCCACTGGTCCCGGTATCCAGCTCCCAAGCGATTGTCGGGGCTATCTGCGGGTTGGGGCTGCTCAAGAGCAGTCGTACGGTCAACTATCGGTACCTGGGCAAGATCGTGGTCGGCTGGGTGCTCACGCCGGTGGTTGCGGCCCTGTTGAGTTTCGTTGCCCTGTTTTTCGTGCAGAATGTCTTCCAGCAACCGGTGGTGCGGTAGCCGGGGCCGGGGCAATTCGGGAGGCGAACAGGTTCTCCGCCGGAGAGCGGAGGGGGCAGGCCCGGGCAAAGGCGGTCCCGCCGCAGGAGGGTTCGCCTGGCCTGTGCCCTGGTGCCAAGGGTGGGGGGGTCGTGCTCCAGAGAAGGGCAGCCCCTGTGGAGAAAGTGGCGGAAATGTTCGGCGTGGGGGGAGGGAGGGTTGACGAGTGCAGTAGGAGGCTTTTGGACTAATTGGGAGGGCTATGTCATGAAACAGCGATTCGCCGTTGTCGTGTTGCTGCTGCTGGGTACCGCGCTCGTCTTCGGCCAGGCCTCCAGGATTCCGGGAGGCGACTACTCGGTACCCCTGGGCGCAGAGGCCAGGAATGGCAGGATGGTGTTCCAGACCGCGGACGGTTCCTTCCGCTGGTGGTTCGACGCACGGCTGCAAATGGACGCGGCCTTTTACTTCAACAGCAAGAACCCCATGAGCGATGGCACCGTTTTCCGCAGGCTCACCTTCGCCATGAAGACGGTGCTCTGGAAGGACTGGGAGACTGAGTTAGACGTCGACTTTGCCGAGGCGGTCCTCGACCTGCGCGACATGTGGCTCAAGTACCGCGTGCCAGGCACTCATCTCTCTCTCCAGGTGGGGAATTTCAAGGAGCCTTTTGGGCTTGAGAGGCTCACCAGTTCGCTGCTGCTGACCTTTTTGGAGCGTTCCTCGGTCTCCAATGCCTTTCCCCTTGGCAGGAGAATGGGAGCCGCAGCACGGTACTGGACCAAGTACGGGCAGTTGACCGGTGCGATCATGGGACACGAGGCCGGCACGCGCATCGATAAAGGGACGCGCGACGAGGGCTACTCCACCAACGTGCGCCTCACTTTGGCTCCCATCAATCAGCACGGAAAGAATCTGCACATCGGAGGCGCCTTCGCCTACAAGATCCCAGATGCGGTGGCTGACCTGCCGGAGAACACCATCGAGATCAAGGCGCGGCACGAGACCTACGTGTCCGACCCCAAACTTCTGCACACCGGTGACCTTCGCGACGTGAACTACTACCTGCGCTCCGGCGTGGAACTGCTTGGCATCTACGGGCCGCTTTTCCTGCAGTCTGAGGCGATGTGGACCTCGGTGGAGCGCTGGTACAACAAGCCGCGCGTGGACATGAAAGGCGGCTACGCCTTCCTCACCTGGATGGTCACCGGCGAGACGCGCGACTACTACATCGACGAAGGTGAACCCGGCCCGGTGGAGATGCCGAAGCACTCGTGGGGAGCGTTGGAACTGGCGGCCCGCGCCAGCTTCCTTGACCTGAACGACCTGGGAGCAGGCATCCACGGCGGCTATTCCAAGCAGTTGATGCTGGGCGTCAACTACTACCCAAACAGAAACATTAAGCTGCAGTTCAACTACTCCGCGGTCGACTTGGACCAGTACGCCACGCGCAAAGGCAATATGCTGGGCGACGACGACCACTGGTTCATTCAGTTCCGCGTTCAGGCCGCGTTCTAAGCAAAGGAGGGTGCGCGATGCTGAGAAAGATGAAAGCGATCAGTGTGGGGATCGTGGCCGGCCTGCTCATTCTGGCCTGCTCGCGCGAGGCCCCGCCCATTCAAGGCCCCGAGCCTCCCCCGCCAGAGGCCACCTATGTGGTGATGAACGAAATCTACTCCCGTGGCACCGCCGATGCCCCAGATTGGATTGAGCTTTTCAATCCCTTCGACTCGGCGGTGAATATCAGCGGGTACCGCATCTACGACAGCGGGGGAAAGGGCGGCGCCAAGCCCAAGAAGACCATTCCCCAAGGTGTCACCGTTCCGGCTGGTGGTTTCTATGTGGTCGTGACCGACAACACAGGCGATCCTTCGGACTTTGGCCTGTCCAGCGCCGGTGAGGAAGTGTGGCTGGAGGACAGCACCGGCACCGTTGTCGACCACGTCGCCTTCCCAGCCATGGACGTCACACAGTCGTACTCGCGGATACCCGATGGCGGTCCTAACTGGCAGCTTGCCACGATTACCCGCGGCGGGCCAAACCAGCCGTGACGGCATCCTGCCGAGGGAGGGCCACTGGCGACGGAGAGGCGGCATTGAGCTTTCTACAGTCAGCCGGTGCGTTGGCAAAGAGGCTTGCAGTCCAGGTGCTCCTCGCGGGCGTGGTGCTCGGTGGGTGCACGCGCAAAGCACCCATTGGGCTCCCGCAGGCTGAGCTGCCGACGTTGCAACCGGTGGCGACCTACTTCATCACTCCGGCGATTGCGGAGGCCTCCGGCATCTGTTACCGCAAGGTGAGTAATTCGCTGCTAGTGGTATCCGATGACCGGCCGGAGGTCTTTGAAATAGACCTCACGGGCAGGGTCATCAGAAGCATACCGACCACCTGCGTGGACCTCGAGGGAGTGGCAGTCGCCGCCGATGGCGATACGGTCTATGTTGTTCAGGAGTGCCCCCAGCTCCTTACCGCCGTGCGCTGGGACGGAACGGAACTGTTTTCCTTGTCCGTACGCGTGGCCACTGCGGAGAATCACGCTCTGGAAGGGGTGACTCTGGACAAGTCAGGCAACCTGTACGTGGTGAACGAAAAGGACCCGCGTATGCTGCTCCAGTATCGCGGGCCGGCCGAAATGGCACGCGTCGAAATCACGGCATTTGCCGACCTTTCGGATGTCTGTTACGACGAGGCAGAAGACTGCCTATGGATCATCAGCGACGAGTCGCTCAAAATCGGCAAGTTCAGCCGGGACGGCGTGCTGCTGGGGGAGTGGTTCATACCGTTTTCCAAAGGGGAGGGGATCGCTGTTGTTGGGCGCACCCTGTACGTGGTGCAGGACGGCGAGTCAAAGCTTTATGTCTTTGACAAGCCGTAAGATGCCCCAGCTCCGTGCACGCTGCAGCGCGGAGTTGGCTCACAGAAAAAGTGTAATGCAAAGGAGGCGGACATGAAAAAGCTTAGCTACGGTGCGGCGCTCGTGGTTGCCGCATGGCTGTTGGCAGGAGCTCTTTACGCGCAATCGACGATTCTCCTCAACGAGGTGTACTCTCGTGGCACCAACGAGAATCCCGATTGGATTGAGCTCTACAATGCCGGCACGCAGCCGGTCGATATCGCCGGTTTCAAGATCTTCGACAACGGAGGCAAGGCGGGCACCAAGCCGAAGAAGGAGTTTCCGGCCGGCACCGTGCTCCAACCCCTAGGCGTGTACGTGGTGGTCACTGAGGACGGCACGGCGAGCGCTTTCGGTCTTTCCAGCAGTGGCGAGACCGTATGGCTGGAGGACGCGACCGGTGCGGTGATCGACACGGTGGCCTTCCCTGCGCTGGCCACCGCGGAATCGTACGGCAGGTACCCGGACGGTGGCGGGTGGCGAATACTGAAGCGCGTCACGCGCGGCTCGCTCAACGGCGTCCTGCGGATGAACGAGATTTACTCCCGCGGAACCACCTCTGACCCGGACTGGATCGAAGTCTACAACGCGTCTCTGGACACCGTGGACATCTCCGGCTACAAGATTTACGACAACGCTGGCCAGGCAGGAACCAAGCCGAAGAAACTCTTCCCTGGAGGCACGGTGCTTCCGCCGAATGGGTTCGTTGTCATCGTCACCGACAACACTGGCGACGCCGCCGACTTTGGCTTGTCAAGCAACGGTGAGTGGGTATGGCTTGAGGACACTGCCGGCGTGGTGATAGACTCGGTGGCCTTTCCCGCGATGGACGTCGCCCAATCGTACAGCCGTGTCCCTGATGGCGGGCCCTGGCAGCTGGTGTCGGTCATCACGCGGGGCAGTAGCAACGGCTCGCCGGTGCGCGTCGCTGAACAGCCGGCCGTACTGGGTACCTATCATCTGAGCCAGAACTACCCCAATCCTTTCAACCCGACCACCTACGTGGAGCTCTACTTGCCCCACAACACGCACGTCAGCATGGTCATCCTCAATGTGATCGGGCAGAAGGTCAAAGAGGTTGTCGACGCACCTTTGGCCGCCGGGAGTCACCGGATCGTGGTAGATGGGAGTGATCTCCCTTCTGGCGTGTACCTGTACAGGCTGCAGGCCGGGGACTTTACGGGGACGCGTCGCATGGTGCTTCTCAAGTAGCAAAGGGCACCCTCCTGCCCTTGGTGCTACGGCCCCCTGTTTCGAGAAAGGCCGCGGGCAAAACCGCCTGCGGCCTTTTTGTTGGCGCTCAGGGACCGAGTCGGGCGAGCTTTGTCTGCCTTCCCGTCGTGTGGCCGCACGCGCGAGTGGGGGACATCTGCGACTTTGGCAGGCGTTGGGTAAAGCCGTATTAGCAGCAGAACCTTGTCGACTAAACTCCCGGAGGTTGGTGAAATCACTTGCCTCGGCGGGCACCATTGATAGGTTCCAGGTAACGCCTCATGGTTCTCGAGGTATCAGGTTGTAGGTCGCTTCCAGGCCAGTGGGAGCCTCCCGCGGAGCAGGGAGGTAGACCAGGCAGACGGAAACTGAGCCCCATGCATTCTGCCAGGAAAAATCGCTTCAGCGCCACGGAGGAGAAAGGCAGAGGTCGAGCCACAAAGTGGTGATGTCGTTAGGGTTGTTCGGGGCTTGTGCAGGCACTGCAGGGCATGAAAGGCCGTTCACAGGGTAGACAGCTCGACCTTGTTGTTTCACGAGGGCTGGCCACGCCTCGTGAGGCCATGAGTCTAGAGGTGAGTGAGCCACCACTGGCCGGCAGCTGCCGCAACGGAAGCCTTCCCGATCCTGGCCGGGCGTCAGCTCAATGTGTATGGTCAGAGCCTTGAGGTCACCAGTGACGCTTGCGACAAAATGATACTTGATTCCCCAAGTCTACTTTACCAGCTTTTCAATCGGCATGAGAGACCTTTTCGTAGCTCAGGGTACTGTGAAAGGCCCCAAAAGTTACGAATATCTCTCATGCCTTTCAAGTAGTTACCTCACGCATATGCTGCACAAATTCTAGAGAGGAGCCGAAGAGTAGTAAACTGGACTTTGACAATCAAGAATTATCTTGTCGCAAGCGCGACTGACGACCGGAAGGGTCTGAGCATTCACCTTGATTTCGTCCTCGGCCAACATTGGGAATGTACCCGGTGCGGGACCGTCTGTCCCGTGGAAGCAAGGGGAGAGCTCGCTGTCGTAGCCGCTCATTTGGCGCTGGCCGAATGGGCACGGTTGCTGGCCATGGGCAGAGTGGCCCATCTGTTTGGCGTCTCCTGGCAGGCGGTCTATGCGGCAGTCAGGCGCGTGGTAGCCTATGGCCTGTCCTGCCGTGACAAGACAGAGGCCTTCATCGTCGGCATTGATGAGATCAGCCGCAGGAGGCGACATGTCTATCACACGCAGGTTTATGACCTCATAAAGAGGACCCTTTTGGCCAGCGTGCCGGGTCAGATGGAGTCCCAACTCCGCCCGATGCAAGAGTTCGCCTCCCTGCTCAGGAGGCATCGCGATGGGGTGCTGGCTCACTTTGAGCTTCCCATTGACAACGGCCTTGTGGAGGCAATGAATGCCAGTGCCAAGGCGATCAGCATGAGGGCAGGGGGCTATCGATCCCCAGTGTTCTTTTCTACCCTGTTGCTCCACTGTCTCGGTGGCCTCAAGATGCCCACATTCGTGCACAGATTCGCGTGAGGAGCAATAACAAACTCTAGGATCCCTTGTCCAATTCCCCTTTGCTCTAGATCGCTTCCTCTTCCTCTAGGGCTTCATATGTCATTTCATAGCCATCGGCATAATACGCCCATTTGCAATCGTCCCAAACTGCAGCCACTGGGCACCTGCACACCCCCCGGCCCACGATTGAGCACATGGGCATAGACCATCGTAACCTTGATGTGGCCATAACCAAGAAGTGCTTGCACCGTACCGACATCGCAACCGCTTTCGAACAAGTGAGTGGCAAAGGAGGGCCGAAAGAACTTGGTTCTGCCTCGAGGCGCTGACCTTCTCGTCGACCGCCAATTGGGTGCGAAAGGCGTTGGTCTCTGGTTCCGCCATCTCCGCCGGATGAGGCACGTGGTGGAAAAAGCTGAACCGCTTGACCCACATTCTGTGTGCCTGCTCCGTCCGGCGAGAGTAGTGGCGGGGCGAAGAGGCGCTACGCAGTTCGTCGAGGAGCCTTGCACGGCTGCCAGCAGCCAAGCCGGGCGCTTGTGGGGCCAACGGTTGCATGGTACTCGTCCCGGCGGCGACGTACGATAACCTGTGGCAGGCAATATAATAAACCCATGACCGACTGTCAGGCGTTTTGTTACCATTGTCTGGAGGAGTTCAGGCCGAATCCACTGGCCCCCTTCGCCCCGCACGGGCGACGGCTGGCTCCACGGCATCCCCCTTTTTCGGCTTGACATTTTGGCAGAAGTAGGGTATATTTAACCGGAAAGATGACAGAGGGTGAGACCATGAGCCGCTTCGAATTAGTGACTGACCTTGAACCCAAGGGCGATCAGCCTAAGGCCATCGCCGAGCTGACCGAGGGCATCCTGCGCGGCCAGCGCTTCCAGACTCTGCTGGGGGTCACCGGCAGCGGCAAGACTTTTACCATGGCGCACGTCATCGCCAACGTGGATCGACCCACCCTGGTCATCTCCCACAACAAGACCCTGGCTGCCCAGCTCTACGGCGAATTCAAGGGCTTCTTCCCGCACGACGCCGTCGAGTATTTCATCAGCTATTACGACTACTACCAGCCGGAAGCCTACGTGCCGCAGACGGACACCTACATCGAGAAGGACACCTCCATCAACGAGGAGATCGACCGCCTCCGCCTGAAAGCCACCAGCTCGCTCCTGTCCCGGCGCGATGTCATCATCGTCGCCTCGGTCTCCTGTATCTACGGCCTGGGGAGTCCGGAGGACTGGCAGGCGTTGCTGGTCTTTGTGGAGCGCGGCCAAAGAATCGACCGCGACGAGCTCCTTTCTCGGCTGGTGGACATCCATTATACACGCAACGATATCGCCTTCAGTCGGGGCACCTTTCGCGTGCGAGGGGACGTGGTGGAGCTCATCCCCGCCTACGAGGAAGACGCGCTGCGCATCGAGATGTTCGGCGACGAAATCGAGGCCATCTACGGCGTGGATGTGCTCACGGGCGAAATCAAGGCGGAACTGGAGCGCACGGCTATTTATCCCGCCAAGCATTATGTGACCACTTTCCCGAAGTTGGAGCAGGCGATCAAAAGCATCGAGGCCGAGCTCCAGGAGCGGCTGGAGTACTTTCGGGCGCACGACAAGCTCTTGGAGGCACAGCGCCTGGAAATGCGCACCCGTTATGACTTGGAGATGTTGCGGGAACTGGGCTACTGTCCAGGCATCGAGAACTATTCGCGCCACCTCTCCGGCAGGGGGCCTGGCGAACGGCCGTACACCCTTTTGGACTATTTCCCCAAGGACTTTATCGTTTTCATCGACGAGTCGCACGTGACCATTCCGCAGATCCAGGGCATGTACCACGGGGACCGATCGCGCAAGGAGACCCTGGTGGAGTATGGATTCCGTCTGCCCTCGGCTTTGGACAACCGCCCGCTGCGCTTTGACGAGTTCGAGTCGCTTCTCAACCAGGCGGTGTTCGTTTCGGCCACCCCTGCGGAGTATGAACTCGAAAAGTGCCAGGGGGTGGTGGTCGAGCAGATTATCCGCCCCACGGGGCTGGTGGACCCGGAGATCGTGGTCAAGCCCATCAAGGGGCAGATCGACGACTTGGTCAAAGAGATTCGCGAGCGGGTAGCGCGCAACGAGCGCACGTTGGTCACCACGCTGACCAAGCGCATGGCCGAGGACCTCACCGACTACTTGGCTGGCCTGGACATTCGCGTGCGCTACTTGCATTCGGAGATCGACGCTTTAGATCGGGTGGAGATCCTGCGCGACCTTCGCCTGGCAGAGTTCGATGTGCTGGTGGGCATCAACCTGCTGCGCGAGGGGCTGGATTTGCCGGAGGTCAGTCTCATCGCGGTGCTGGACGCCGACAAGGAGGGCTTCCTGCGCTCTGAGCGCTCGCTCATTCAAGTGGCGGGCAGGGCCGCGCGCAACGCCGCCGGCAGAGTCATCTTCTACGCCGACCAGATGACTTCCTCCATGCAGCGGGCCATTGAGGAGACAAACCGTCGCCGCCTCATGCAGCAGCAGTACAACGAAGAGCACGGCATCACCCCGACGACAATCTACAAGTCAGTTGAAGACGTGCTCGGGGCCACACGCGTGGCCGACGCCAAAGGGAGCAAGTGGGCGCGCGCTGCCGAGCGCACGCAATCGCTGGCGGCGCGCTGGCGACGGATGACTCCCGTGGAGCGCGAGCAACTCATCGCGCAGCTGGAGGCGGAGATGATGGAAGCCGCCCGACGCTTGGAATTCGAACGGGCGGCCGAACTGCGCGACCAGATCGACGCGCTGCAGGGGAGGAGCAGGAAGCTCAAAGTGCAATTCTAAGCACCTGGGGATATCATTCCATTGCGGTCAAACGGAAGAGGAAGATGAAGGTACTGGTGGTCGGCGGTGGAGGAAGAGAGCACGCCTTGGTCTGGAAGCTCGCGCAGAGCCCCCAGGTGCGCAAGCTCTATTGTGCGCCTGGCAATGCAGGCATCGCCCAGATAGCTGAATGCGTGGACATTGCCCCCACGGACATCCGCCGCCTGCTGGACTTTGCCAAGAAGCAGCGCATCGCCCTTACGGTCGTGGGACCTGAGGCACCCTTAGTGCTGGGGATCGTCGACGAGTTCGCGAAAAAGGGGCTGCGCATCTTCGGGCCGACTGCTGCGGCAGCTGCTCTGGAGGGCAGCAAGGCCTTTGCCAAGGAATTTGCCCATCGCCATGGCATCCCTACCGCAGCTTTTGCCATTTTCCGCGATCCACAGACCGCCTGGCAGTACATAGAACGCCACCCCTTGCCTTTAGTGATAAAGGCGGACGGCCTTGCTGCCGGCAAAGGGGCCATCGTCTGCGAGACGCTGGAGCAGGCGCGCGCAGCCTTGCACACCATCATGGTGCAGCGGGCTTTTGGGCCGGCCGGCGACGTGGTGGTCATCGAGGAGTTTCTCCAGGGGGAGGAGGCCTCGCTACTCGTGCTCACAGACGGCGACACCTACCGTTGCCTGGCTCCGGCCCAGGACCACAAGCGCATATTTGACGGCGATCAGGGGCCCAACACCGGCGGCATGGGGGCCTATGCCCCCGCGCCGGTGGTGGATGCTAAGCAGCTCCGCCGCATCGAAGAGGAGCTGGTGCGGCCGACCATCCAGGGAATGCGACAGGAAGGTCACCCCTACGGCGGTGTCCTCTACTTGGGGCTCATGCTCACCGCTGCGGGGCCACGTTTGGTGGAGTACAACTGCCGGTTCGGTGACCCGGAGACGCAGGCCGTGCTGCCGCTTCTGGAAGGCGACTTGGCGGCGCTCATGAATGCAACGATCGAGGGGACGCTGGCAAAAGAGACCTTTGCCCAAAACAAGGCTGCGGCCGTGTGCGTGGTTGTCGCCTCCGCAGGGTACCCAGGTGCCTATGACAAAGGCAAGCCTATCTCCGGCCTGGACCACGAGTTTCCGGACAACGTGCTCCTCTTCCATGCCGGCACGAAGAGGAACAACGGCCAGGTGGTCACTGACGGCGGCCGCGTGTTAGGCGTCACGGCCGTGAGCGACAGCATCCCCCAGGCCATCCGCGACGCTTACGCGGCAGTCAAGCAGATAACTTTTGATGGCGCCTACTACCGCAAGGATATTGGGGCACGCGCTTTGGAACACCTGCGACGCAGACAGCTGGGAAAGGGACACGATTGATGAGGATACTGGTAACCGGAGGCGCAGGTTTCATCGGCAGTCACGTAGTTGATGCGTACATTGCTGAGGGACATGAGGTCACCGTGGTGGACAACCTCTCCACTGGGCGCCGCGAGAACATCAACCCGAAGGCGCGCTTCTGGCAAGTGGACATTCGGGAAGCGCAGCTTGGCGCCGTTTTCGCAGAAGGGCACTTCGACCTGGTGAACCACCACGCGGCGCAAATGGACGTGCGCCGCTCGGTAGATGACCCCATCTACGACGCGCAGGTGAACGTGTTGGGCACCATCAACCTCCTGCAGAGTTGCAAGCGGCACGGCGTGCGGGCTTTCATCTTCGCTTCCACCGGGGGGGCCGTCTACGGCGAGCAGCAGACCTTCCCTGCGGACGAAGAGCATCCCACCTGGCCGGCTTGTCCCTACGGCATCACTAAATTGGCCTGCGAGAAGTACATCCACTTCTACGCCACCACCTATGGCATGCGCTACTGCATCCTCAGGTATGCCAACGTGTACGGGCCGCGCCAGAACCCCTTTGGCGAAGCAGGGGTAGTCGCCATCTTCACCAGCCGCCTGCTGGCCGGCAAGGAAGCGGTCATCCATGGAGACGGCAAACAGACGCGGGACTATGTGTACGTGGGCGATGTGGTGCGCGCCAACCTGCTCGCTTTGCGGAGTTCGGCAAACAGTTACGTGAACATTGGCACCGGCATCGAGACCGACGTCAACACCATTTTCGCCAAGCTCAATGCGCTGTGTGGGGCGCGGCAAAAGGAGGTGCACGATGCCCCGAAAGAGGGGGAACAACGACGCAGCGTGCTCAATGTCGCCAAGGCAAAGGTGATCTTGGGCTGGGAGCCAGAGGTCAGCCTGGACGATGGACTGGCGCGGACGGTGGCGTGGTTCCGGGCGCAGGCAGAGGGGTGACCCGTGAGCGACCAACCGCAGAAGACCACCAGCTGGCTGCAAGAGGAAGGCTTTATCGCCACCTCTGAGGCGATGCAGCGTGTCCTGCGCGCGGTGGAGCAGGTGGCCCCCACCGACATCTCGGTGCTCATTACCGGTGAAAGCGGCACTGGCAAGGAGCTCATTGCCAAAGCCATCCATGCCGGCAGCCTGCGCAGAGAACGCCCGCTGGTGGTGGTCAACTGCGGGGCAATCCCCGAGGGCATATTGGAGTCAGAGCTCTTTGGGCACGAGAAGGGTTCGTTCACCGGCGCCATCGGCACGAGAAAGGGGTACTTTGAAATTGCCGACGCCGGCACCATCTTCCTTGACGAAATCGGCGAGATGCCGCTGGCGACCCAGGTCAAGATTCTGCGCGTGTTGGAGTACAAGGAGTTCATGCGCGTCGGGGGCAGTACCACGGTGCGCGTCGACGTGCGCGTGATCGCGGCCACCAACAAGGAGTTAGAGGCAGAGGTCAAGAAGGGCACCTTCAGGCAGGACCTCTTGTTCCGCCTTAACGCCGTTACCATTCAGGTGCCGCCTTTGCGCGAGCGACGCGAGGACATTCGTCCGCTGGTAGACCTCTTTGCGCGGCGCTTCTGCCGCGAGAACCATATCGAGTTCGAAGGCTTTACCGAGTCGGCTTACCACCTGCTGGAGAACTACACCTGGCCGGGAAACGTCCGCCAGCTCAAGAACCTGGTGGAGAGCATCATTGTCCTGGAAAAAGGCAAGAGGATCGATGAGCGCGTGCTTGCCCGCCATCTGCGGCCGGCAAGCGAAGGCGAGCGCAGCCTGCCGGTGCGCGTGGGCAAGACGGTGGAGCAGGTAGAGCGCGAGTTCATCTACCGCGCCTTGTTGGAACTGCGCGATGAGATTGCCGAGCTGCGCCGCCTCATCTACGACGGTCTGATCGCCCCCCGTGGCCTGATGCCGTGGCGGGCGACACAGCCAGAGCCAGTGGTGGACGTCGCCGTGGACGAGCCGCGCGAAGCTCCTGTACACGCGCTGCGCGACAGCGAGCGCGAGGCCATTCGCAAGGCGCTGCAGGCGGCCAACAACAACCGCCGCCAGGCGGCCAAACTCTTGGGCATTTCGGAGCGCACCATCTACCGGAAGATCAAGCAGTATGGCCTGTAGACCTTTACGCCTCGTCTTGCTCTTGTCGGCCACCTCGTTGCTGTGCTCGTGTGGCTACTATTCATTCTCGCCGGGGAGCGCCTCGCACATCAAGACGGTGGCTATCCCGGTGTTTGACGACCGCACCGCCGAGTTTGGCATCCGCGAGCAGCTCACCGAGGCGCTGGTGCAGGAGTTCACCCGCGACAACACGCTGCGCATCGCCGAGCGGCACAGCGCCGACTCTGTGCTTGAAGGTGTCATCGTGTCGGTGGATGACCGTGCCGGACCTTATGACAAGCAGGAGATGGTGCAGGAACTCAAGGTCTATATCACCGTGGACGTCCGCTACTTCGATCTGAAGAAGAGCCAGGAGGTCTGGAAAGACCGCCTCACGCAGTGGGGCGCCTACGACCCTAAGGCCGGCGGCACCAGCGCTCGGCAGGAAGGGATCAACGAGGCAATCCGCAGGCTGGTCACCGAGATCCTCAACCGCACGGTGTCCGGATGGTAGGGCATGCTCGAACAAACTGTCAGCACATGCACCGGTTCTGCCGTATAGAAAGGGCGCGGCGTGCCACGGGACGCGAATGCGGCACTGCCGCTGCTGTGGGGAGCAACAGTGAACGTGGGGATTGGAGATGACCACACCTTCGCACATTGCGCAAGACATCATTCGCGAGCTGGAGCCGGTACTGGCCCGCCATCCGGACTCTATGCGCTTTGCTCGTCTGGCGGACGCGTACATTGCCATAGGCCGCCCGGACAAGGCGGTGGAGCTGTGCGAACAAGGGCTGAGGCACCACCCTCGCTACGTGACAGGCAAGATAGTGCTGGCCAAGGCTTTGCTGGCGCAGGGTGAGCACACCAAGGCCCTGCACACGCTAAAGTCGCTCCTGGACCTGGACCCGCGCCATCCCCTGGGCTGGAAGTATTACGGCGATCTGCAAAAGAGCTTAGGAAAGGAGGAAGCCGCCGAGCGCAGCTACAGTGAACTGCTGGCCATAGATGCGCTGAACGAGGACGTGCGGGCTATGCTGAACGCCTTGCGCCAGCAGCGGTTGGCGCCCCCGCCTGAGGAGGCCCCTTCTCCGCCCAGGGCTGTGGCAGGAGAGGCGGCGGCAGAACCTGCACTCGCCGAAGCTGTCGAGGACCGCTTCTCGTACATTCTTGACGACATCTTTAGCGAGGAGGAAGGCGCGGCACCAACCATAGAAAATGAAGAGCAGACTCCTGGGCCGACTGCAGACTTGCAGGACATCTTCTGGCCGGAGCCGGAGCCAGGACCGGTGGAAACGGCTCCGGTGCCCGCTCCACCTCCACCGCCGCCTCCCGTCGAGGAGGAAGCAGAGCCGTTGGCCGAGGAACTGTTCGAGGCCCAAGAGGAGACAGCCCCGCCGCCACCGCAGCCTGAGGCGCCTAAACCAGTGGCGGAGCCCGCCCGTGAGGCTCCGAAAGCAGAGGAGGAGCGCATGGTCACCCCGACTTTGGGGGAGATCTACGCCGCGCAAGGGCAATACGCAAAGGCCATGAGCGTGTTCACCATCCTGGCGCGCAAACATCCAGACAACCCCCGTTTCCGGCAGCGGATCGAAGAGCTCCAGCGCAAACTGGAAGAATCCACCGGCAGGGAGCAAGAAGAACCTTTGTAGTCCCTCTATGCATCAGCATGGGAAGTGAGGTGTGTGTGGCGAGAATCCTGATGCTTTTGCCCCAGCCCTTCTTTGAACCACGTGGGACGTCCTTTAGCTCCTTGCATCGACTACGCACTTTGGCGTACATGGGGCACCAGGTTGACCTCCTCACTTACCCTTTTGGACGTGACATCTCCTACCCCAACGTGCGCATCGTGCGCATCCCGCGACTGCCGTGCATTCGCGAGGCGCGCGTGGGGCCATCCAGGGAGAAGCTGTTCCTGGACATGGTGTGGATGATCCCCTATTCGGTGCGGATGCTGCTGCGCAGGCGCTATGACCTCATCCATACCCACGAAGAAGCTTGCTTTTGGGGCGCGGTGCTGGCACGCTGGCGGGGAATTCCCCACCTGTACGACATGCACTCCAGCCTGCCGCAGCAGCTGCTCAACTTCAAGTTCACCACCTCCGGGCTGGCTTTGGGCCTGTTCCGCTGGGCGGAGAAGAAGACCCTTCGCAACGCCGACGGCGTGATTGCCATCTGTCCGGAATTAGCGGCCCACGCCAAGAGCATCGCCCCGCACACGCCGATCACAGTCATTGAAAACGTGCTGGAGTTGGACCCTCCGCCGGGCGCTCGTCCGCTCACCCCCGAGACCCTCCGCGAGCGATATCACCTGCAGGGCCACAAGGTGGTGCTCTACACCGGCACCTTCGAGCCTTACCAGGGCATCGACCTTCTTATTCGCGCGGCCCCCGAGGTGATTCGACAAGAGCCAAGGGCGATCTTCTTGCTCGTGGGGGGCAGGTCAGACCAGGTGGCGTACTATCGGCATTTGGCGGAGCAGCAAGGGGTGGCCGACTCCTGCGTCTTTGTGGGGGCGGTGGCACCGGAGCGCATCAAGGACTTTTACGGAGTGGCCCACGTGTTGGTCAGTCCTCGATTTGAGGGCACCAATACGCCGCTGAAAATCTACTCGTATCTCCGCTCCGGTGTGCCCATCGTAGCAACCGACCACATCACGCACACGCAGGTGCTGAGCCGCGAGGTCGCCGTGCTCACCGGCATCGAGCCATCGGCGCTGGCGCAAGGGATTGTGCGCATACTGGTTGACCCTGCGCTGGCGCGGCGGCTGGTGGCCGCTGCTCAACGGTTAGCCGAGGAGAGGTACAGCCCCGTAGTCTACCGCGCCAAGCTGCGGGCGCTCGTGGAGCAGGTCATCGACAGGCGCCCGAAGCAGCCGCGGGAAAAGACTGACTCATGAGCAGAGCCAGCGGCTGCTATCCACTCCTTCGCCATTGTTTACCATTTCCGAAGTTGCCAGGAGACGCACAACTGCATGAAAAGGGACCTGAACGCTTTAGCAGCGACTGAATTCGACATACTGATTATCGGCGGGGGTATCTACGGCGCGACGGTGGCATGGGAAGCCGCGCTGCGCGGCCTGTCGGTGGCCCTCGTCGAGCGCGGCGACTTTGCCTCCGGCACCTCTGCGAGCAGCCTGAAAATCATCCACGGCGGGCTGCGCTACCTCCAGCACCTGGACATCAAGCGCGTGCGGGAGTCAGTGCGGGAGCGCTGCATCCTTCTGGCCATTGCTCCGCATTTAGTCCACCCGCTGCCGTGCGTCATGCCCACCTATGGCCATTTGATGAAAGGTAAGGAGGTCATGCGTCTCGGCCTGCTGGCCAATGACCTCTTCAGTTTTGACCGCAATCGTTTAGCCGACCCCGACAAATGGATTCCCGCCGGCCGGGTCATCTCGCGCAAGCAGGTTCTCGAGCTTCTCCCAGGGATCGACCCCGCAGGGGTGACCGGTGGCGCCTGCTGGACGGACGCACAAATGTACAACTCGGAGCGGATGACTTTGGCTTTCCTGCTCTCGGCGGCCAGCCAAGGGGCCCAGCTGGCCAATTATGTGGAAGCGGTGTGGCTGGCCTCAGACAAAGGAGTGGTGAGGGGGGTGCATGCCCGCGACGTGCTGTCCGGCGACACACTCGACGTGCGCGCCAGGCTGGTGGTCAACGCCGCTGGTGGGTGGGCAAATGAACTTCTTGCCGCGAGCGGATTGCCACCCGTGCCATTTCAGCTTTCCACCGCCATGAACATCATCGTGCGCAAGCGGCTGCTCAACGGCTATGCGGCCGGGGTGTACGGCAACTTCACCTATCCAACGCCAGGCGGCCGTACCCATGCCGGTCGGCACGTGCTGTTCATGGCGCCCTGGCGGGGCTACACCATCATCGGTACTTTCCACCGCCCTTACCTGGACGGCAAAGTCCGCTTGCAAGCGACCGAGCAGGAGCTAGAGCAATTCCTCACGGAGGTCAACAGCGCTTATCCGGGGGGCGCGATCAGCAGAGACGACATCGTTTTTGTGCACAAGGGCTTCCTGCCGATGGACGGCGTCACTGGCAAGACGGGCGAGGTGCAGCTCACCAAGCACTATCGCCTCGTCGACCACGCGCGTCTGGGCGGTCCGGAAGGGCTGCTCACCGTCATCGGCGTCAAGTACACCACCGCGCGCGATGTGGCAGAAAAGACAGTGAACCTCGCCGCGAAAAAGCTCGGGAAGGCAAAGGATGGGGGTCGCTCCCGCACCACGCCCCTCGTGGGCGGGCACATTCCCCGCTTCTCCTCCTTTCTTGAGGACGCAGTTGCGCATGCCTCTGGCGGGCTGAGTCCTTCTTTGGTGCGTCACCTGGTAATGAACTACGGCTCCGACTGTGCCCGCCTCCTCGCCTATGGGCAGGAGAGCGCCGAGCTGCTTTCGCCTTTTCCCGGCTCGCAGGTGCTCGGCGCGGAGGTCGTGCACGCCGCCAGGGAGGAGATGGCCTGTAAGCTGTCGGATGCGGTGCTGCGCCGCACCGAGTTGGGCAGCGCCGAGTACCCTGGCGATGAGGCCGTGAAGGGCTGTGCCCGGCTCATGGCGAAAGAGTTAGGCTGGCCGGCAAGGCGTGCCGAGAGAGAGGTCGAGGACATGAAGCGCGGCTACCCCATGCCGCATGCGGTCCCTTAGGCGGCGAAGGAACCGCCGAGACCCGAGGGACACTCGCCTGCCGCGAGCGCGTGAGGCGCCAGGTGGCCTTTCGAGCAGCTTCAGATGGAGAAGTCGAGAGCGGACCGGCGGACGACAGCGCCGACTTGCACCAGGAGCGAAGCGCCTACCAACTGCGCCTTTCGGGTCCACGGAAGGTGCGAGCCCCTGCTGATTGTGCGCCGTGAGCGTGCCGCGAACGGAGTCCCCATGCTTCTGGGCGCCTCTGGCAATGGGCGGAATCACCCGTGCTCCGTCACAGCCCTTTAGTACCCCTGGCAGCTCAGCCAAAAACAGCTTGACATTGTCCTGTGGATTTGGTAAAATTCCTGCGTCATTGTTGACGCACCTCATCCTCGCGCACACGAGGGCATATGACGCAGGACACGGGAGCCTCATCGCACGCCGTTACCGTCGCGCCGGTCAAGCCCTTGCTCCGCCTCGGGCGGTGGCGCCCCATGCCTCACCGCTTCCGCATGCCTGAGGCGTGGCAGAAGCGCGTGGCAGCCAGTGCAAATCCTCTTCATTTCCTGCCGACTCCGCCCGCACCCAGAGCAGCAAAGAGCAGAGATCTTGCGTCGGCACCCCTTTCGACAGAGGGTGTGCCTGCCCGCACAGGCACGCGGCCACGCCGGCGACTTAGCCTCCGCCTGCAGGCACGCGCCTCTCCGAAGGCGAGATGCCTTCTTGTGCCCCCTTTCAGGGACGGATGAAAGCAAACTGCCCCGGATGATTCCGCGCTTTGAGAGACAAGGAACCCGGAGGGAACGGACATGCTACAGACCTTGGACTGGTTGATCATTGCCGTCTACTTCGCCATAGTTCTGGGCATTGCCTGGTGGGTGATCAGGCAGAGGCAGAACACCTCCACCGAGTACTTTTTGGCCGGGCGGCACTTGGGCTGGTTCATTGTTGGGGCGTCGATCTTCGCGTCCAATATCGGCTCGGAGCACCTGGTCGGGTTAGCTGGTTCGGGCGCCACTGACGGGGTGGCGATGGCGCACTATGAGCTCCACGCCTGGTGCCTGTTGGTGCTGGCCTGGGTAATGGTGCCGTTCTACATGCGCTCCCGCGTCTTTACCATGCCCGAATTCTTGGAGCGGCGCTACTCATCCTCAGCACGGACGATCCTTTCGGCAATTTCGCTGATCGCCTACGTCTTGACGAAAATTGCCGTCGGCATCTTCGCCGGAGGTATCGTGTTCAGCGTCCTCCTGCCCGAAGTGCATTTCATGGGCATGGACAGTTTCTGGGTCGGTGCGATCCTGGTCATCGTGCTCACCGGCATCTACACGATTCTCGGCGGCTTGCGCGCCGTGGCCTACACGGAGGCGCTGCAAACGATAGTCTTGGTGGTTGGCTCCATTCTCGTCACCCTCTTTGGCCTGCATGCCCTGGGCGGCTGGGAGACATTGCGCGCAGTTGCAGGGTCAGAGATGTTCAATCTCTGGAAGCCGCTGGTGCCCCGCGGGGTGGAAGGCACCTGGGCCCCGGTGATGGAAGGCGGGCGCATGGCCTGGTACTTCAACGACAACTATCCTTGGATAGGGATGCTCTTCTGCGCGCCCATTATTGGCCTGTGGTATTGGACGACCGACCAGTACATCGTGCAGAGGGCGCTGGGAGCGCCAAACGAAACGCAAGCCCGTCGCGGCGCTATCTGTGCCGGGTTCTTCAAGCTCCTGCCAGTTTTCATCTTCATCATTCCGGGCATGATTGTCTACGCGCTGGCGGTGAGCGGCAAGATTGCTGTCCTGCAGGCGCAGTTGATTGGCGAACACGGGGAGATCGTGCGCGAAAATGCCCAGAAAGCCTTCCCGCTGCTGGTCGCTCATGTGCTCCCCGCGGGGGCCAGAGGAATTGTCGTTGCCGGCCTACTAGCAGCGCTGATGAGCTCCCTGGCCGGTGTGTTCAATGCCTCTGCCACTCTGTTCACCATTGACTTCTACTCCCGTTGCCGCCCGGACGCCAGTCAAAGGCACCTGGTGTGGATCGGGAGAATGGCGACCACCGTCATGGTCATCATCGGCCTGTTGTGGATTCCGGTGATCCGCGGTGGCAAAGGACTGTACGACTACCTGCAGGGTGTGCAGTCCTACCTCGCCCCGCCCATCTTCGTGGTCTTTTTCATGGGAGTGTTCTGGAAGCGGATGAACGCCAGGGGGTGTGTCACCGCCCTTACCACCGGATTCGCGTTGGGGCTGTTCAGATTGGCCGTCGACACGCCAGTGAAGTTGTTCCACGTGCAATATGCACCAGGCTCTTTCCTGTGGATTATCAACCACATCTACTTCCAGTATTACAGCCTGTTCATCACCCTGGTGACCGTCGGCGTGATGATTTTAGCCAGCTACACGGCTGCGGAGCCGCCATACGAGAGGCTGACCGGCTTGACTTTCGCGACCACCACCGACGAACAGCGCCGCGCCTCCCGGGCCAGTTGGTCAAGGGGCGATGTCGTCGCCTCGGTGCTGCTGGTTCTTTTCATCGTGATGGCATACATCTATTTCTCAGGATAAGTGGCTACCTCACTGGCTCGGTGCAGGAGGAAAGGCTTGGGCAAATACACCATAGGCATTGACTTTGGCACGAACTCGTGCCGGGCAGTGATTGCGGATATCGCCGACGGCAGGGAAGTGGCCACTCAGGTCTTTCACTACCCCTCCGGCACGGCGGGAGTCGTCCTGGACCCTGCCGATCCCAATGTGGCGCGGCAGAATCCGGCTGACTACCTCGCAGGCCTGGAGGCAGTGATTCCCGGGGTAATCAGCCTGGCCAGGGAAAATGAGCCGGAGTTTTCCGCCGACGACATCGTCGGCATTGGCATTGACACGACGGGGAGCAGCCCGGTGCCGGTGGACGAGCGAGGCGTGCCGCTCTGTTTCCACGAGGAGTTCCGCAACAATCCTGCGGCCATGGTCTGGCTGTGGAAGGACCACACCAGTTACGCAGAAGCGCAGCGGCTAACCGAAATTGCCCGAGAGATGAGACCGCACTACCTGGCAAAGATAGGCGGCGTCTACTCCTCGGAGTGGTTTTGGAGCAAGCTCTGGCATCTGCAGAAGACGGCCCCGGAAGTCTTTCGCGCGGCGCACAGCTTTGTGGAGATCTGTGATTGGATTCCCGCGGTGCTGGTGGGAGAGACCCGTCCTGCCAAAATCAAGCGCAGCACCTGTGCAGCCGGGCACAAGGCCCTGTTTGATGCCCAGTGGGGCGGGCTGCCTGATGAAGAGTTCCTCCGGCAGCTGTCCCCCGAGGTAGCCGCCATGCGCCCAAGGCTCTACGAGACTGCGTACTGCGCGGATGAGAGGGTCGGGACTCTGTCGCCTGAGTGGGCACAAAAGCTGGGGCTTTCCAGAGACGTTGTGGTGAGCGTAGGGGCATTCGACGCCCACATGGGGGCAGTGGGCGCAGGCATTGACGTGGGCATCCTGGTGAAGATTCTCGGCACCAGCACCTGCGACATCATGGTCCTCCCGAATACCGAGAAACTCGAGGCCATTCCCGGTGTCTGCGGAATTGTCGACGGCTCGGTGATCCCCGGTTACTACGGCATCGAAGCCGGGCAGTCAGCAGTGGGCGACATCTTTGTCTGGTTCGTCAATAACCTCGTCCCCGAGTCATTCGGCAGGACTGCCGATGACAGGTTCGAGCGGCTCGGAGAGGCCGCAGCGCGACTGAAACCGGGGGAGAGTGGGCTGCTTGCTTTGGATTGGAACAATGGCAATCGTTCGATCCTCGTGGATGTGCGTCTCGCAGGGCTGTTGTTGGGGCAGACCCTGCATACGCAGCCCCATGAGGTCTACCGCGCCCTGATTGAAGCCACCGCCTTTGGGGCGTTGACCATCATCGACCGCATTCAGAGCTACGGCGTGCCGGTACGGGAAATTGTCAACTGCGGCGGTCTGGCAGTCAAGAATCCGCTTCTCATGCAGATCTATGCGGACGTGACCGGCAGGCCGATGAAGGTCTCGCGCAGCCAGCAGGCGCCGGCACTGGGAGCGGCCATGTTTGCCGCTGTGGCTGCCGGAAAGCAGAAGGGCGGATACACCAAGGTTGAAGATGCCAGGCAGGCCATGACCGGCACCGACAAGATCTACACTCCACAGGAGGAGAACCACCGCATTTACCAACGGCTGTACGCCCTGTATCGCCAGCTGCACGATGCCTTCGGCACCCGTGAATGGTCAGGGCAGATGTACAATGTCATGAAAGACTTGCTGGACATAAGGGACAGAGTGAGGACGGAAGAGGCATGCTCGGGGAGCTAAAGGAAGAGGTCCTGAAAGCCAACCTCGCTCTGCGCGAATATGGGCTGGTCACCCTGACTTGGGGTAATGTGAGCGGACGCGACCGCGAAAAGAACCTGGTGGTGATCAAACCGAGCGGAATTGACTACAGCCAATTGTCCCCGGACGACATGGTAGTCGTTGACCTGGACGGCAAAGTAGTTGAGGGCCAGTGGCAGCCCTCGTCCGACACGGCGACGCACGTGGCCTTATACCAAGCCTTTCGCAGCATCGGGGGCATCGCCCATACGCACAGTGACTACGCTACCTCCTTCGCGCAGGCCTGCCTGCCCATACCGTGCTTAGGGACCACGCACGCGGACCATTTCCATGGGCCAATCCCGGTCACGCGCTTTCTGACTGCGGATGAGGTGGAGAGGGAATACGAACGCGCCACCGGTCTGGCGATTGTCGAGGCCTTTGCCCAAATCGCCCCGCTGGAAATGCCTGCCGTCCTTGTGGCCGGCCACGGACCCTTCACTTGGGGCGAGAACCCGATGGAGGCTGTCAACAACAGCCTTGTCTTGGAGAGAGTAGCCCAGATGGCCTTTCACACCATCCTGCTCAATGCGAGGGTGGGAAATCTGCCCGACCACATCTTGCACAAGCACTTTCAGCGCAAACACGGGCCTGAAGCCTATTACGGGCAGAAAAAAGCTCGTGAGGGGTGAAACGTGAAGGTGTACGAGAATTCCGAGGTCTGGTTTGTCACCGGCAGTCAACACCTCTATGGGGACGAGGTCTTGCAAAAGGTGGCCGGCCACTCTCGGGAGATTGCCACCTTTCTGGACGCCGTGCCGGAAATCCCCGCGCGCATCGTCTTTAAGGCGGTGCTGACGGATCCGGATAACATCCTCGCCCTGGCGATGGCGGCGAACAGCGCCAAGAGCTGCATCGGCCTCATCGTGTGGATGCACACCTTCTCGCCAGGCAAGATGTGGATCGCAGGACTGAAGACGCTGCGCAAGCCTTTCGTCCACCTCCACACGCAATACAATCGCGATCTCCCTTGGTCGGAGATCGACATGGACTTTATGAACCTCAACCAGTCGGCGCACGGAGATCGGGAATTTGGCTTCATCTGCACGCGCTTGGGGCTCAAGCGCAAGGTCATCGTCGGCCACTGGCAGGAGGAGACGGTCCACCGGGAGCTGGCGGTCTGGATGCGCGCTGCCGCCGCCTGGCAAGATTGGCAAGCAGGGAGGATCGCCCGCTTTGGTGACAACATGCGCGAGGTCGCCGTCACCGAGGGCGATAAAGTCCAAGCCCAGATGGAGCTGGGATATTCGGTTAATGGCTACGGCGTTGGCGACTTGGTCAAGGCGGTACAATGTATCTCCGACTCTGAGGTCGATCGCCTTGTCCGGGAATATAGCGAGAAGTACACCATCGCCAAAGATGCCCAACCCGGTGCACCAAAGCACCAGGCCATCAGGGAGGCGGCGCGCATTGAGCTGGGCCTGAGGGAGTTTCTCCGCGATGGTGGCTTCTCGGCATTTACGACGACCTTTGAGGATTTGCACGGCCTCGCTCAACTGCCTGGTCTTGCCGTGCAGCGGCTCATGGCTGAAGGGTACGGATTCGGGGCGGAGGGCGACTGGAAGACTGCGGCATTGGTGCGGGCCATGAAGGTCATGGCCGCCGGACTCGGGGGCGGCACCTCGTTCATGGAGGATTACACCTACCATCTGGCCCCGGGTGGCATGAAGGTGCTCGGGGCGCACATGCTGGAGGTGTGCGAGACACTGGCGGCTGAGCGCCCCCGCCTAGAGGTTCATCCGCTGTCGATCGGCGGCAAGGCCGATCCGGCGCGCTTGGTCTTTGGCGCACCCCCCGGACCGGCTCTGAACATCGCGATGATCGACCTCGGCCACCGCTTCCGCCTGGTACTCAACGAGGTCGAAAGTGTCGGGCCAGATGAAGACTTGCCGAAATTGCCGGTAGCGAGAGCGGTATGGGTGCCGAAGCCCGACCTTCGCGTTGCCGCGCATTGCTGGATTATGGCGGGAGGGGCGCACCACACGGCATTCACCATGACCCTCACTGCCGAGCCTCTGCGCGACTTTGCTGAAATTGCAGGGATTGAGCTGGTAGAAATCAACGATTCCACCACAGTGCAGGATTTCAAGAAGGAGCTGCGCTGGAACGCCTCTGCGTACTGAGTGCGCCAGGAAGCCAAGGCGCCCCGTCGGGTTCTGGTGCAAAGGGGTGGGTATGAGCCACGGACAGCGCAGGCCCCCGCAGCGGAGGAGCAGCACCCCCGTTTGCCGCACTGCACAGCACGCTGTCAGGCAATCCCCCGGCCGATGGAATCAGTCGTCTCCCCCTTTGCCAGGGGGCGCTCATGCTCCGTCTCGGGTGGACAAGTACGCCAGCCATGAAGGACCGGCCGAGCCTGGGTTTTGTCCTCCGCCACTGTGCGTCCCTGGTAAGCTCCACCCCACCTCTGGCCTCCACGAGGAGAGAAAGCGGTTGCTATTTTTTTGCCGTTTTGCTACCTTCTTCTCGCGCATGGGCGCACGACGGTGAGGGCAGCGACAGGACAGCAGTGCGAGGCAGAAGGTGAAAGGCCTCTCCCGTGGCGGCGTGTCCGCCGTGGTGGTCACGTACAACAGCGAACGCTCTATCGGCGCCTGCCTTTCTTCCCTCCTTGCGGCAGTTGAGGGCCTGAGTGCAGAGGTATGGGTTATCGACAATGCCTCAGAGGATGGCACCTGTGCCCTTGTTGAGCGCATCGCTGCAAGCGCGCCCATCCCCATCCGCCTGCTGCGCAACAAGTGGAATCTCGGCTTCACGCGTGCTACAAACCAGGGACTGGCCTCCGCCTCCGGCAGGTTCTTGCTACTGTTGAACCCAGACGTCGAGGTGCCGCGGGGTGCGCTTCCCCATCTGATTTCCTTCTTGGAGCGAGAGCGCGACGTGGGGATTGTGGCCCCTCAACTCCGCTTTCCGGATGGGAGCGTGCAGCCGTCCTGTCGGCGTTTTCCAAGACGTCGCGACCTGCTGTTCGAGCTGCTTGGGCTTTCACGCCTCTTCCCTGAGAGTCCACTGTTCAATGCCTGGAAGATGGGCGATTTCGACCACCTCTCGCGACGGGATGTTGACCAGCCGCAGGGTGCCTTTCTCTTGGCACGGCGCGAGGCGGTGGCCTCCGTGGGACTGCTCGACGAGCGCTTTGTGATGTTCTTCAGCGACGTGGACTGGTGTCGCCGCTTCTGGGAAAAAGGGTGGCGGGTGACATTCGTGCCGGAGGTGCATGCTGTCCATCACAAAGGCGCCAGTGTATTCGCCCATCGCGTGCCGGCGCTGATTGCTTCGCATCGTGACTTCTTGCGCTACTTCCGCAAATACCCTGCACGATGTGCAGCAGTTGACCTCTGCGTGGCCATCTTGCTCCTGGTGAGCCTGTGGCCACGGGTGGCATGGGCACTCCTGAGAGCGGGTCGGCGCAGGGAGAGGTAAGGATGAAGAGGCTGGCAGAGCAAATACTGGCTTTTTGCGCGCTGCTCACTCTTTCGTCGCACCTTGTTGGCGACGAAGGCCGCGGCCTCGTCGAGGTCATCGTCAAGACACGGCAGCCCCTGCGCGCGCTGGGCAAAACCGCCGAGGGGCCGATCAGCACTGGCATGACCACTTTGGACCACCTCTGCCAGACACATCGGGTAGAGAGCGTACGTCCGACCTTTGTCCGTCCTGGAAGACCCTGCCACCCCGAGGTGCGCCGCTCCTTGGGCTTGGATCGCATCTATGAGGTGCGTCTCCCTGGTGCTGAAGCGGAAACGTTTGTCGCGGCGCTGGCG
The DNA here is from genome assembly GCA_024655945.1 of candidate division KSB1 bacterium. NCBI lineage: Bacteria > Pseudomonadati > Candidatus Zhuqueibacterota bacterium. Next base: position 47,306 of record JANLFK010000010.1, on the reverse strand, counting down.
AGCGATCCGGAGGTGGAGTACGCGCATGTCAATCACGTCTTTTCCCTGCACTTCCTGCCAAATGACCCTATGTTCCCCTCGCAGTGGGGGCTCCAGCGCATCCAGGCGAGCGCCGCGTGGGAGGTCACTGCGGGCTCGCGGAGCGTGATTGTGGGCGTCATCGACACGGGTATCGATTACCGGCACGAGGACCTGGCAGCAAACATCTGGATTAACCCAGGCGAGGACCTCAACAGCAATGGCCGTGTCGACTCCACTGACTTCAACGGCATAGACGACGATGGCAATGGCTTTGTCGATGACGTGCAGGGGTGGGACTTTACCGACGCGCCCTATTTCGCCGATGGGGGGGACTATCTGGTGCGCGACAACGACCCGGCCGACGAGCACGGTCACGGCACAGCGGTGGCAGGGATCATCGCCGCGGTCGCTGACAACGGCGTGGGCATTGCGGGCCTGGCGTTCGGCTGTCGGCTAATGAATCTGCGTGCAGGGACAAGTCGCGGCCTGCTGGAGGAAGACGACGTGGCGTCAGCCTTGGCCTACGCCGCTGACAATGGCGCGCAGGTGGTGAACATGAGCTTTGGCGATGTAGTGTGCACGCCCCTCCTCCGCGACGCTATCGCCTACGCACATGCTTGTGGGGTGCTGCTGGTCGCCTCCGCTGGCAACAGTGCCAGCAGCGAGGTGCATTACCCTTCGGGCTTCGAGGAGGTGCTGGCCGTAGGGGCTACCGACTCCACCGACTACTTGGCCGGCTTTTCCAACTATGGTGCCACTATTGACCTTGTGGCGCCTGGATCCCGCATCCTTACCACTAGCCTCGGCGGCGGGTACACGATGTTCAGCGGTACCTCAGCAGCTGCGCCTTTCGTCAGCGCCCTTGCCGCACTGATTTTCACACAGCACCCGGATTATGCCAGTGACAATGTGCGGGGAACTCTCCTTGCAACCGCCGACGACCTGGGGAGTACAGGGTGGGACCGCTACTATGGGGCAGGACGGATCAATGCCAGCAGCGCCCTCCACAGTCCCAACTTCACGGTGGCCCGTATTACCTGGCCGCGACTGGACCAAGGGATTGCCGGTGGGAGCGTGCCGCTCGTGGGCACGGCCGCCGGGGTGTTCATGCGCGCCTACGGGCTCTCCTATGGAGCAGGAGTCGACCCCAACGTCTGGCAGCCGCTGGTGCGGGTGCAGAACCGGCAAGTCATCGACGACACCCTGGGCCTGTGGGATGTCAGCGCCCTTCCGGATACCGAGTACACCTTGCGCCTGTCCGTGGAAAGCGCCGGCGGCAGCGTGGTGTCGCAATCGCTGCGTCTGTTTGTGGACCGCACCCCACCGCGCATCAGCCAAGTGGTGCAGACCCCGATGCTCGAAGGGGACTACTTCGCTTCGCTCCTCACTTTCGCCACAGATGACCTTTGCGAGGCAGCGGTGCAGTGGCCGACTCCTGGAGACCAATGGCAGGAACTGCGCCTGGCCTACCAGACCACTGAGCACCGCATCTTGTTGACCCCCCAGATGCTTCCTGGGCAAGCGGGCTTTTGCATCGTCGCAACCAACCGGGCGCAGCTCACCACTGTCGACGACAATGCCGGCCGACTCTATTCTCTGGCCCTGCCTGCGGCGCCGATCTCGGCGCTGGAGATGGTCTTCCTGCCGTTGTCGCTCCCGCCGGCCTATCTTTTGGCGCAGGTGTGCGACTTCGATGCCGACGGCAGAGAGGAGCTCGTCGGCTGCCGGTATCAAAACGGCAATTCTTTCGGGCCCCTTGTGGTCTGGCAGAACCGCGACGGCTCCCTTATCCCTGTCTGGGAAAGTCGCGAGCCGGCCATTCCGCGCAGCATCGGCGATACCGACGGCGACGGCCTGCTTGAAATCCTTGCCGGCTACGGCGGCACGTCCGTGCTGTTTGAGCAGACCGCTCCACGCGCCTTGAGCTTTCAGGCAGTGTGGCGCAATAGCAGCAATGTCTGGGGGGCTCGCATCGCCGACCTCGATGGCGATGGTCGGCCCGAGCTCATCGTGCGCGTGGACGCTACCTACCAGGTGTGGCGGAGCCTGCCAGGTCCCACCTTCGCCCTGCTGGATTCGCTTCCCAACCACACACCCGGCAGCAACATCACGGGCGTGCCCCATGTGGAGGTGCAGGACTTTGACGGCGACGGCCTCATGGAGATCCTCATCGGCGACTATGACGGCGACGTGTTCATCTATGAACGCACGGAAAATGGCCGCTTCCGGACGACGTGGTCGGAGCACTTGCCACTCATGGACGCCATTGACTTTTTGAGCAGTGGCGACTATGACGGCGACGGGCGCCCAGAATTTGTGGTCGGCTGCCACTCCGACCCCAGCCTGGACGCAGAGCACGAGTACGACGCTCGGCACTGGCTGTACCGCGTGTACAAGGCCTCAGGCAACGACCGCTACTCGCCCCAGGCCGAACTGCGCTTCTTCGGCTTTGCCTCGCCAAAGGACTTTGACGCCGGGGTCTCTTCCGGAGACATCGACAACGATGGGCGCGATGAGGTGCTCATCAACGTCTTCCCGGACTTTTACGTGGTCAAGTTTGTGCCCGAAGCAGGCGAGTATCGGCCGGTGTGGCACTATCGTCCAAACCGGAGCAATGTGGCCCCCGTGGCCGATACCGATGGCGACGGCGTTCGTGAGCTCTATTTCAACGACGGCAGCGGCGTCATCGCGCATCAGTACCTGTCCATCGGGGGCCGCCCACCACGGCCAAAGACGGTCGATGCCTTCCCTCTGGATACTGCTCGCATCGCCGTCACCTGGAGCCCGGTCGATCGAGCCGACGGCTATTGGGTCAAGTACGGCACGTATCCGGATAGCTTGCGGCAAAGCGTTTGGACAACTGCGCCCCTGTGTTCTCTGAGCGGACTTGTACAAGACCAGATGTACTGGTTTGCGGTGAGTGCGGTGGACTCAAGCCGCCACCCACCCGAGAGTCTGCCCTCGCGCATGGCGACCGCCAAGCCGAATCGCCCCCCGTGGCTCGCTGCCGCCACCGCGCTGAGTGAAACAAGTTTGCGCCTGCGTTTTAGTGAGCCTATGAATGCCTCTGTCAAAGACCCCTCGTGCTATTCCCTTTCTCCTGGCGGGAGCGTGCATTCCGTGCTCTACGACCGCTCTGGCCACGAGGTGATTCTCACACTTGCGGAACGCCTGCGCAGCGGCGACACCGTCAGGGTGCAGGTACGGGGTGTCTCGGACTGCGATCGCACTCCTATTGACACGACGCGCAGCAGCGCCACTTTCAGCTACGTGAGTGCGCCAGAGCCGCCATATCTCACCGCCGTGTCGCTGAGTGGGAGCGCGCAGGTCGTCCTCACTTTCAGTCAGCCTTTGGACAAGACAAGCGCAGAAACGGTGACCAACTACCGGATCGAACCGGAGGTGCGCATTGTCAGCAGCGTGCTTGACCCCAAAGATCTGCGGCGGGTGCTCCTCCAGATCGGCCATCTCGCCCCCCTGGGAGCGCCGAACGCGCACCACATCGTCTACGTGAGCGGCGTCAAGTCGGAAGAAGGGAGAGCGGTGGTACCTGGCCGGGGCGACCGGCTGGCGCTCCGTCTGGTCCGGGCCGATCTGTCGCAGGTGTTTACCTACCCGAATCCTTTCCTTCTCCAGAGCGGCACGGGGCGTGTCACTTTCGCCAACCTCACGGAAACGGCCACCATCTCCATCATGACAGTGGAAGGGCAGGTGGTCCGCGTTCTTGAGGAGAGAGACGGCAATGGCGGCATGTTCTGGGACGGCAAGGACGGCAACGACCAGCTTGTTGGCTCTGGTGTCTATCTGTACGTGATAAGCAACGACAAAGAGCGCGTGATGGGAAAGCTGGCGGTGGTGCGATAGGAGGAGACAGCCGATGGCGTCGAAGCAGGGCACTGGGATCGTGGTCGGCCTCACCGGTGGAATTGGCAGCGGCAAGTCTGCTGTCGCGCGCCTGCTCTCGCGCTACGGCCTGCCCGTTATCCACGCCGACGCTATTGGGCACGAGGTCACCTCCTCCGACCCGGCGGTGCAGGCGGCTCTGCGGGCTGCCTTCGGAGAGCAGATTTTCGCCCCCGATGGCAAGCTGCGCAGGGAGGAGCTGGCGGCCATCGTCTTCGCGCATCCGCAGGCACGGCAAAAGCTGAACGCCATCGTGCATCCGCCCATGCGCCAGCGGATTGATGCTCAGGTTGCTGCCCACCTTGCAACAGGGGCCCCCATCGTCGTGGTCGATGCAGCGCTGCTCGGCGAGGCAGACTTGGTGAGCCACATGGACTACCTTGTGGTGGTCTACGCGCCGCTTGAGGAGCGCGTGGAGCGCATTCGACGCCGCAACGGCCTGAGCGAGGAGCAGGTGCGCGCGCGCATGGCCGCCCAGATGCCGTTGGAAGAGAAAGTGCGACTGGCCGATTACGTGGTGGAAAACAGCGGCTCGCTCTTTGCCCTGCGCGCACAGGTTCGCGCCCTCTTCTCCTGGCTCCAGGCCCGTTTGCAGGAAAGCGGGCGGGCCGTTTGAGCAGAGTCTGCCACAGGAGCCGGGGATTGCCAAGAGGAGAATCACTGGCTGTCAGGGGGAGCGATGAGGGGAAAGCCGGCAGTTCCTTGCTGCGTGTTGTTTGCCATCGGGGTAGCGGCTGCCCGCTACCTGTTGGAGGACTATGTGTCCGCCCAGACCGCGTGGGCGGTGTTGGGATGCTGTCTGGTGGCAACGGGGATGGCCGCCCTGCTGGTACGGCGCGATCGGCTCACCGGCGCCATGTTGCTGTTCAGCCTCCTGGTGGCAGGAGCGCTCCGGTACTTGCTCGCAGCAGGGGCTACCGATGATCCTACGCACATTGTCCACTTCACCGGCCTCCCGTTTCCGGTGCGCCTGCGCGGCATGGTCACCTCTGGGCCGGACCAGCGCGTGGGGCGCGCGCTCGTGACGCTCCAGGCGAGCAAACTATTTCTGCCGGGCGGCATGCTTCCCGTGCACGGCAAGGTACTCCTCTCCGTGCCGGGCGACGAGAGTCCCATCCGCTACGGCGACTCGCTGGAGGTGGAGGGCACGCTGCGTCTGCCGCGGAACAGGCGCAACCCCGGTGAATTTGACTACCGCGAATACCTGCGCGCTCGTGGAGTGCACGCACTCCTGTCCTGCAGGGATGCTAAGAACGTACGCTACTTGAGCGGGGGGCACGGGGCGTGGCTACTGCGCAAGGTGGTCTACCCGGTGCGCGAGTACATGACCTCTGTGGTGGACCGCTCCATTGCCGGCGATCAGGGGGCCTTTCTCAAAGGCTTGCTCGTCGGCGAAAGAGGCGAGATCAGGCCCGAGTTGCGTCAGGCGTTCGCCAACACCGGGGTCGTGCATGTGCTGGCGGTGAGCGGCTTGCACGTGGGATATGTGGTGCTCATTGCCGCCTCGATCTGCGGGGTGCTGCGCTTGCCGGCAGGGGGGAGGTTGGTCGCCATCTGCGCAGTGTTGGCCCTCTATGTGCTGGTCACTGAGGCCCGTCCCCCGGTGGTGCGCGCCTCCATCATGGCTGTGGTGCTCCTGGGCGGCACGGCGTTCCGCCGGGTGGGCAATGTGTGGAACTCCCTGGCCGTCGCAGGGCTGGTGGTGCTGCTCATCAATCCTTTCGAGCTCTTCCAGGCGGGCTGTCAGCTGTCGTTTGCTGCTGTGGGCTCCATTCTGGGTCTGTATCGGTGGCTGCAGCGTGCCTTCCGCGACCTCCTGTTGCGTGCGGTGGAGAAAGGCAGCTTCTGGGGAACCTCTGTGCTCCCTCTGTTCTTTGTCTCCTTGGCCGCACAGCTTGGCACTCTCCCGTTGACTGCCTACTACTTTGGACGTGTGCCGCTGTGGTCCATCGTCGTCAATCTGCTGGTGGTGCCCACGGTGGGCGTCATCGTGCCCCTGGGCTACACCACAACGCTGCTGGCCCCACTGTGCTGGCCACTGGCGAAACTCTATGCCGCGGCGAATTGGCTTCTGCTCAGTTGCCTGATCCACGGCGTCGAGTGGGTGGGAAATCTGCCGTTCGCCTATGTTGCCTATCCCAGGCCACGGCTCATGCACGCAGTGGCTTACTACGGTCTGTTGGTCTGTCTTCTGCACGTGCGCGAAGCCCGCTGGCGCGGGCGTGTTTTGCTCTTCGTCCTTGCCCTGGCATGCGTCGCAGTGTGGGCGGATGCTTTCCGGCCCCGGGGCAGACTTGAAGTCACGCTCCTCGATGTCGGACAAGGCGATGCGGTGTTTCTGCGCTTCCCCAACGGCAAATGCCTGTTGGTGGACGCCGGCCCCGCAGACTCCACCTACGACGCCGGCCGGCACGTTGTGGAACCCTTCCTGCGCTACCAAGGCGTGCGTCGGCTGGACGGCATAGTGGTCACGCATCCACACAGTGACCACTACGGGGGCGCGGCACACCTCCTGCGTGCATTTCCGGTTGGCGTACTCTTTGAACCTGGCCAGGAGCAACAGGAGCCTCTGTCCCAGGCGCTGGTCAGGGTGGCTGACAGCGTCGGAGTGCGGCGGCAGACCATACGGGCCGGTGACGAACTGACCGGGTGGGAGCCGGCGCTGATCTTCGTGCTTCATCCTTCCCAGGCTTTTGTGCGGAACACGGGGCCAGCGCCGTTCGGCCTCAACAACTGCTCGGCGGTGCTCCTGGTGGCATATGGAAAGACGCGCCTGCTGCTGACCGGGGATGCGGAGATGCCGGCCGAAGAGGCCATGTTGCGCTTTGGCCCACTGCTGAGGAGTCAGGTCCTCAAAGTGGCGCATCACGGGAGTCGAGGGGCCTCGGGCGAGCGGTTCCTTGCAGCGGTGGGGCCGGAGCTTGCCCTCATCTCGGTGGGGGCATGGAACCCGCATCATCACCCCTCTGCTGCTACGCTGGCGCGCATCAGGAAGCAGGGGGCCCGCATTTGGCGAACCGATCATGACGCAGCGGCAGTTTTGTACAGCGATGCCGAGCGGTGGCACCTTGTGCGCTGGCGACGGAGGCTAACCCCGCTGTCAGAGCTTTTGGCCTGGTAGTCCATAGGTTGTGAACCACAGTTCGGAGCAAGAGATGAGAAGGACGAAAATCTGTTGCACCATCGGCCCTGCAAGCGCGTGTCAGAAGACCATCGAAAACCTTATCCGCGCCGGGATGGATGTGGCGCGGCTCAACTTCTCGCATGGCACGCACGAGGAGCACGCCGAGGCCATCGCCATGATTCGCAGAGCTTCGGAACAACTGGGGGTGCCGGTGGCGATCATGCAGGACCTGCAAGGGCCCAAATTGCGCATTGGCCAGGTGGCGGGTGGCTCGCTAACCCTGCTTCGCGGGCAGGAGGTGACCATTCTTGCCCAAGAGGCAGAGGCAGACCCAGGGGTGTTGACCACCTGGTATCTGCACCTGCCCAAGGACGTGCGTCCAGGGGACAAGATTCTGATCGATGACGGCCTCATCCAGCTGAAGGTGCTCGCGACCACCGACCGGTCTGTCACCTGCAAAGTCATCGAAGGAGGGACGGTTACGAGCTACAAAGGGATCAACCTGCCGGGAGTCGAGGTTTCTTCCCCTGCGCTGACGGACAAGGACAGGAAAGACCTCTTGTTCGGGCTCGCACAGGGGGTCGATCTTGTGGCGGTCTCCTTTGTGCGCCGGGCGGCAGATGTTGCGGCAGTGCGGGAGCTCATCGCCGCACAGGGGGCGCCGGTGCGCGTCATTGCCAAGATCGAGAAGCCGGAGGCGCTCGTTGACCTGGATGCCATCCTTCGCACCAGCGATGGCGTGATCGTGGCGCGCGGGGACTTGGGCGTGGAGCTGCCGTTGGAGAGGGTGCCGGTGGTGCAGCAACAGATTGTCCACCGCTGCCGGCAGACGGGGGTGCCCTGTATCGTCGCCACGCAGATGCTGGAGTCGATGCGCACGCAGCCTCGTCCCACCCGCGCAGAGGTCACCGATGTAGCTAATGCCATCCAGGAAGGGGCCGATGCCGTGATGCTTACCGCCGAAACTGCCACCGGCGAGCGTCCAGTGCAGGTGGCGAGAATGCTTGCGCGCATCATTCGTGCGGTGGAAGGCGAGGAGCGCTACCTGCGCAGCGAGGCGCCGCCACGCCCAGCCGCGACCCCGACTGTTGCCGACGCAGTGGCTGATTCTGCTTGCCGCGCAGCCGCTGACCTGAAGGCGCGCGCCATTGTCACCCTCACGCAGTCAGGCTACACCGCATGCATGATTGCCAAGTATCGGCCAGAGGCGCCGATTGTCGCCTTTACGCCGCATGTGGCGGTGCAGCGGCAGATGCAGCTTGTCTGGGGCGTGCGCCCCCGCCTGCTCCAGTTTAGCGATGACTTGCAGGACCTTCTGGAGAGAATCGACGCCCACATGCTCGCCGCCCGCCTTGCCTCGCCTGGCGACCTACTGGTGGTGGTGATGGGCTTCCCCATCCCCAGACGGGGCACTACCAATCTGATAACCGTTCACCAGGTGCGCGGCTGACTGTGGTGGGCCGCCACCGTCCCGGCGCGGCTAACACTGTCCGTAAAGCGGCCCCCGGTTCACGAGGACAAATGGCGCTTGTTTTTCTGCGGGGGCATTTATACATTTTTCGCCCGCGCGGAATCGGTGGGAAAAGGTGAGAGACATTCCATGAAGCGACTCTTCGTGCGCGTTCGGCAGTATTTCAATAAACCTTCGCGGCGGTGGCGAGTGTATGTGTTGCTCGCGGTGGTGCTCTACTTTGTCGCCATCAACCAGGTGATCCGCGTCCGCCCTGACCACGCCTTCGTGGCTTTGCTCATGTTGGCTACCCTGCTTGGCAAGGAGAAAGGCAAGCGCTTTCTCATCGATTGGAGCCCGTTCATCGTGTTCTGGACCGCCTACGACATGATGCGGGGCATTGCCGACTCGGTGCGGGGGGTCATCAACGTGGCGCTCCCCTACCGAGTGGAGTTGGCACTGTTTGGCCCACTGTTTGGCGGGCAGCTCCCCTGCTTCTTCTTCCAGCACTGGCAACAGAGGTTGGGCGCTTCGCCGCTGCGCCAGCTCTTGGATGCCTCTGGGGGCCTGTTCTATACGCTTCACTTCGGCCTGCCCATTGTTTTGGGGTGGTACTTCTGGCACACGAGGGACGATCGTCGGCTGTTCTACACCTTCGTTGGCACCCTGACGCTGCTGAACTTCTCGGCGCTGGCCACCTTCATGGCCTATCCTGCGGCCCCGCCGTGGTACGTATATGCCCATGGCTTTGGTCAGCCGGCCAGGACCTCTTTCTGGGGCATGGGCCCGGGCGGCCTTCTCAACGTGGACCGGATGATCGGGATGAAGTTCTTCACCACCCTGTGGGGGGGATTCAATCCCAACCATTTCGCAGCGATCCCCTCTTTGCACGGGGCCTACCCGGTGGTGATCGCCCTGTTCGTGCACAAGGGCCTGCGCTGGCCGGTGCCACTGGTGGCGCTTTACCCTCTGTGCGTGTGGTTTTCTGCCGTCTACCTCAATCAGCACTACATCATCGATCTTTTGATTGGTACCGGCTATGTGGTCGTTGCCTACGTGATAGTAACCCGAGTGCTTATGCCGAAAGTGATCGATCCGCTGCTGGCGCGCCCTGCCCGTAAGCCAGCAGCCCTGGTGACTACAGTTGCCAATTGAATCGAGGCGGGCTGATAATCTATGGTGAGAGCGCGTATTGCCGGCACAGGGATGTGTGTTCCCGAGCGGGTGGTGAGCAACTTCGATCTGGAAAAGTTGATGGATACCAGCGATGCGTGGATTCGGGAGCGCACCGGCATTGTGGAGCGGCGGTTCGTTACGCCAGGCGTCGGCTCTGCCGACCTTGGGTTAGGCGCAAGCCTGAAGGCCCTGGAAGATGCCGGCAAGAAACCAGAGGAGGTGGACTTTATCATCTTTGCCACGCTGAGCCCGGAGTACCCATTTCCCGGCTCCGGTTGCTTGCTGCAGGCCAAGCTGGGCATCACCGACGTTGGCGCTCTTGACGTGCGCAACCAGTGCAGCGGCTTCATCTACGGCCTGTCCATTGCCGACCAGTACGTTCGCACCGGCATGTATCGCTGCGTGCTGGTCGTCGGAGCAGAGGTGCAATCAATCGGGCTCAACCTCAGCACTGCGGGGAGGGACACGGCGGTGCTGTTTGGCGACGGTGCCGGTGCAGTGGTGGTCACGCCCAGCGCGGACGGCTCTGGGATCCTGTCCACCAATCTGCTCGCCGATGGTCGCTATGCCAAGGAGCTGTGGATGGAGCACCCTGGCTGCTTGCGCAGTCCGCGTCTGACGCCGGAGATGCTCACCGACGGCAGCCTGGACCCCAAGATGAACGGCAGGACCGTTTTCAAGCACGCCGTGACCCGCTTCTGCGAGGCCATCGAGGAGGCGCTGCGGGCCAACGAGCTCACCATTGAGCAAGTGGCCCTCATCATCCCGCACCAGGCGAATCTGCGCATCACCGAAGCGGTGGCTGAGCGCTTTGGCGGAATGGACAAGGTCTACTCGAACATTCACAAGTACGGGAATACCACGGCAGCCTCGATCCCCATTGCCTTGCATGAAGCGGTCAGGGAGGGGCGCGTACGACAGGGTGATTATATCGTGCTGGTGGCGTTCGGCTCGGGATTCACCTGGGCCTCGGCAGTGGTCAAGTGGTAGGATGGACTCATCGTATGCCTGGAGGTGAAGAGTCACCCATGACCAAGAGTGGCAAGAGTCGCCTGGCGATCCTTGTGGGCGGCGGCCCGGCGCCGGGCATCAACGGCGTGATCAGCGCCGCCACCACTGAGGCGCGCAAATCGGACCTCGAGGTGTTGGGCATCATGGATGGCTTCAAATGGCTCATCGGCGACAACCTGGATGAGCTCCGCCAAAACGTGCGGGAGCTGCACATGCGGGACGTGGCGCGCATTCACTTCATGGGCGGCTCCATCCTGCGCACCTCACGGGTCAACCCGACCAAAGATGAACGCACGCTGCGCAATTGCCTGCGCGCCTTTCACCACTTGGGCGTCAACTATGTCATCACCATAGGCGGGGACGACACCATCTACGCGGCAAGCAAGCTGGCCGCGGCGGCCAAGGGCAAAATCAAGTTCGCGCACGTGCCCAAGACCATCGACAACGACTTGCCGCTGCCCGAGAATCTTCCCACCTTCGGCTTTCAGACCGCCCGGCACTTGGGGGCCGAGTTGGTAAAGAATCTCATGGAGGACTCGCGCACCACGAACCGCTGGTATTTCATCGTCGCCATGGGGCGGAAGGCCGGTCACTTGGCGCTGGGCATGGCGAAGGCAGCAGGGGCTACCTTGGCGGTCATCGCCGAGGAGTTTAAGCCGGGCCCCATCACCGTGCAGGCCGTGTGCGACGTGCTGGAAGGGGCCATCCTTAAGCGGCGGGCCATGGGCCATAAGCACGGTGTGGCGGTAATCGCCGAGGGGTTGGCCGAGCGATTCACTCCTGCGGAGCTGCAGGCCATCCCGGGGGTGGTCATCGAGCATGACCCCTACGGGAATATCCGGCTGGGCGAAGTGGAATTGGGCAAAATTCTGAAGCTGCAGCTCGAAAACCGCTTTGCCGCCCGCGGCGACAAGATAGAGATCGTCGAAATCAACATCGGCTATGTGCTCCGCTGCGCCGATCCCATCCCCTTCGACTGCGAGTACGTCCGCGACCTCGGCTACAGTGCCGTGCGCTACCTGCTGAGCACGCGCCCCGAGCATCGCGACAGCGCCCTCATTTGCGTGAATGGCGGCAAGCAGCTGCCGGTGCGCTTCGAGGACGTGCTGGACCCCGCCACGGGTAAGACCCGCTTGCGCCTGGTGGACGTAACTACCGAGTCCTATCAGGTGGCCGTGGAGTACATGGTGCGCTTGCACCAGCGCGACTTGGATGACACCAAGTTCTTGGCAGAGATGGCCAAGTTAGCCCGGGAGGACCCTGAGCACCTCCGGCAACGCCTGGCGCACGTCGCGCTCCCTTGAAGTCGCCGGCACAGGGACCAGGGAAACGGGCAATTTTCCGGTTGTTTTTCCTGCAGGAATGGCGTATATTTTAAGCCAACGTTGGCAAGGGATTATGGCAATCGAGGACAACGTCCGCCAGGTCCGGGAGCGCATCGCGGCGGCGTGCGCCCGGGCGGGTCGCGACCCGCGTGAGGTGGAGATCGTCGCGGTGAGCAAGACCGTGCACGTGGACCGCATTCGTGAGGCTATTGCCGCGGGCATCCGCATTATCGGGGAGAACAGAGTGCAAGAGGCCTGGCCCAAGGTGCAGGCCATTGGCAGAGGGGTAGCGTGGCACATGGTGGGCCACTTGCAGACGAACAAGGTCAAGCGGGCGCTGGAGTGCTTCGACCTCATCCAGTCGGTGGACAGTCTGCATCTGGCCGAAGAAATCAGTCGCCGTGCCATCGCCTGTGGGCGTCGGGTGGAGGTCTTTGTCGAGGTTAACACCTCTGGGGAACCGTCAAAGTTTGGCGTCCCCCCTGAGCAGGCACCGGACCTGGTGGCGCGCATAGCTCAACTGCCTGGCGTGCGCGTCTTGGGGCTGATGACCATCGGTGCCTTCCTTCCTGACCCAGAGCTCGTCCGCCCCTGCTTCGTCACCCTGCGCCAGGTAAGAGAAGAGATAGACCGCCTGGGTATCGACAACGTGCAGATCCCACATCTTTCCATGGGCATGACCGACGATTTTGGAGTCGCGGTCGAAGAAGGGGCAACTTTGGTGCGCATCGGTAGGGCGATTTTCGGTCAGCGCCAGGAGGGCCCGCCTGGCCCGGATTCTGGCGAAGTGCTGCGCAACGTCAGCTGACCGGAGGGTGCCACGGTGAGATTGACGCCACTGGACATACGCAAGCAGGAGTTTCGACGCGCCGTGCGCGGTTTCGACGTCGATGAAGTGGAGACCTTCCTCGACATGGTGGCCGAACAGTTCGAAACCCTGCTCCGCGAACGCAATAGGCTCAACGAAGAAGTGCTCAAGGTCCGCACCCAACTGCGGGACTACCAGCAGGTGGAAAAGACCCTGCAGGAGACGTTGATGAACGCCCAGCAGAGCATCAGCGAGTCCCGTGAGTCTTCCCGACGAGAGGCCGAGCTCATCGTGCGGGAGGCGGAACTGCGCGCCGAGGAGATCATCGAGGACGCCCGCAACCAACTGCAGCAGCTGAAAAACGAGCTCCTGCTGCTGCGCGCGGAAAAGGCCTCCTTCGTGAAACGGCTGAAGCAGCTCCTGCAGTCGCAAGTGGAGCTCGTCGAGGTGCTGAGCAGTGACGACCTTGATCTTGGTGGCTTTCGGACCGTGCAGCGGGAGGAGCAAGAAATTCAGGAGGAAGCGGCGGCCGAAAAGAGCGAACCGCGCATCGTTGGCCTGGATGAACAGCCGGCAACGCCGCCGGCTGCAGGGGCAGAACGCGCCGCGCAGGAAAAACCTTCCGCGCCACCTCCTGGGCGCTTGAGCGACGAGTTCATCATCTGAACCGCAGGGTGGCAGGCACAGAGCAACAGGGAGGATGCCGGATGAACGGTGTGAGGTGGGTTGGCGTGGTGGCCGTGCTCAGCGCCGCTGTGGGGTGCGCACACTGGACGGCTGTGTCCAAAGAAGAAGTCGAGCCGAAACAGACGGTGCGCCTTTCTCTCAGGTCTGGCACCGTGGTGCAGGGCGAACTGGTCGCCGCGGACGCCACGAACCTGATTGTGCAGGGCGATGATGGTCGGGCGTTTCGGGTGGCGACTCACGACATTTCCAGCATCGAGCGCAGGCCTCCCGTCTACGATGAAAATGGCATGCCCATCTCCGAGCGGGAGATCGCCGCAGCCAAGGGGCATCGCCAACTTTTCTTGCACACCTTTGGTGGAACGGCCCTGAGCTGCGGAGTGAGCTTTTACCTAGGATCGATGTTGCAACGCGGCTTTCAGGAAGACCAGACCGACAACACGCTGCGCATCGCCACCACTGCCGTGGGCAGCGCTGTCGGCGCCCTGTACTTTGCCCTGCGGGGGGACAAGAGGGACCGTCAATATGCCATCCAGCAGATCAACGCCGAGCGGCTGCGCAGGTCGGAAGAGGAGCTGAACGCCGAAAGGGCGCGCAAGGCCCAGGTGGAGGCAGAGCTGGACAGGCTGCGCCGCGAGCAGGAGGCTCAGGAACGCGAGATTGAAGCGCTGCGCAAGCAGAGAGAGGCCCAAAAGCAGGGAAAGCAAAAACCGCCACGCTGAGAAGAGGTATTGCGGCAATGCAGGGACTACGTCAGCAGCTTGAAGAGACCGCTGCCTTCATCCGCAGGCACACCCAGATGCAGCCGGAGGTGGGGATCATCCTTGGCACCGGGCTCGGCGCCCTTGCCGACGAAATCGAAAAGGAAGCCGTGCTCTCTTACGAGGAGATCCCGCACTTTGCCCGCTCCACGGTGGAATTCCACGCGGGCAAGCTGCTCTTCGGTAAGTTGGGCGGCAAGAGGGTGATGGCCATGCAGGGCCGCTTCCACTACTACGAAGGGTACACGATGAAGCAGATCACCTATCCGGTGCGCCTCATGAAGCACCTTGGGGCACACACCCTGGTGGTCTCTTCGGCGAGTGGCTGCCTAAATCCGCTGTTCCGCCCAGGCCAAATTGTGATTATCACCGACCACATCAACCTTCTCGGCGACAACCCACTGATCGGTATCAACGACGAGTCGCTGGGGCCGCGCTTTCCGGACATGTCCGAACCCTACAGTCGCGCCCTCATCGCCTTGGCCGAGCAGGTGGCCATGGAGGAGAAGATCTGGGTGCAAAAGGGTGTGTACGTGGCCATGACCGGCCCCTCGTTAGAGACGGCTGCCGAGTACCGCTTCCTGCGCACCATCGGGGCAGACGTGGTGGGTATGTCCACCGTGCCGGAGGTCATAGTGGCCGTGCATGCGGGTATGCGCGTGCTGGGCCTGTCCGTCATCACCGATGCCTGCTTTGCCGACTGCCTGAAGCCGGCGGACATCACCGAGATTCTGCATTTTGCAAAACAGGCCGAGCCCAGCCTGACGATTCTTATGCGCAAAGTCATCGAGCGAATGTGAACTGACGAGCACCAACCACGCTGAGTCGAAGTGAATGGCTATGTATCGCGAGTTCTCGGGTCGGGTCGATTATCCTCAACTGGAGAAGGATGTCCTCAAATTCTGGGAAGAACGGAGAATCTTCCAGAAGAGCGTCGAGTCCCGCGACCCGGCCCACAAGTTCGTCTTCTATGAAGGCCCCCCTACTGCCAACGGGCGCCCTGGCATTCACCACGTCATCTCGCGCACGGTAAAGGATTTCGTCTGCCGCTGGCGGACCATGCAGGGTTACCGCGTGGAGCGCAAGGCGGGCTGGGACACGCACGGCCTGCCGGTGGAAATTGAGGTCGAAAAGAAGCTGGGCATCCAGCGCAAAGACCAGGTCATTGCCTATGGCATCGAGCGCTTCAACGAGGAGTGCCGCAAATCGGTCTTTGCCTACAAAGAAGACTGGGACGAGATGACGCGCCGCATCGGCTTTTGGGTCGACCTCGAGCAGCCGTACATCACCTACACCAACGACTACATCGAGACGGTCTGGTGGATTTTGCACCAGTTCTGGAACAAGGGCCTCCTCTACCAGGGTCACAAGATCCTCCCTTACTGTCCACGTTGCGAAACGCCGCTCTCCAGCCACGAGGTGTCGCAAGGCTATGAAGAGGTCGAAGACCCCTCCATCTACGTGAAAGTGCCCATTGTCGGCCAGGAAAACACGTTCTTCCTGGTGTGGACCACCACTCCGTGGACACTTCTCTCAAACGTCGCCTTGGCTTTGCACCCGGAGCTTTCCTACGTCAAGGTGTGGCACCAGGGAGCGCACCTCGTGCTTGGCTTTGACCGCCTGTCGTGTCTCGACGGCGACTATGAAATCGAAGAGAAGATGCGCGGGGAACAGCTGGCAGGTGTGAGCTACGAGCCGCTGTTCAACTACCTTACCCCGGAGAAGCGCGCCTACTACACCATGGTCGCCGATTTTGTGAGCACCGAGGAGGGAACGGGCATCGTGCACATTGCCCCGGCGTTCGGCGGAGAGGACTACCAGGTAGGCGAACAGTACGACCTGCCGGTGTTGCAGCCAGTGGACAAGAGCGGACGCTTCACCGCGGAGATTCAGCCCTGGCAGGGGATGTTCGTCAAAGATGCCGATCCCCTGATCATCGACAACCTGCGCGAGCGGAAGCTCTTGTATAAGGCCGAGCGCATCAGACATAGCTACCCCTTCTGCTGGCGCTGTTCCTCGCCGCTGCTCTACTACGCGCGCAAGTCGTGGTACCTGCGCACCACTGCCTTCAAGGAGGCCTTGATACGCAACAACCGCTTGATCAAGTGGTTCCCCCCTGAGGTGGGTGAGGGCCGGTTCGGTGAGTGGCTGGAAAACAACGTCGATTGGGCCCTGTCACGGGATCGGTTCTGGGGCACGCCGCTCAACATCTGGATCTGTGAGGGCTGCGGAGCCCAGGAGAGCATCGGCAATGTTGCGGCGCTCATGGAACGCGGCGGACTGCGTGAGGTTATCGACCTGCACCGCCCCTACATTGACCAAGTCAGCATTCCGTGCCCCTCTTGCGGCCAGCCCATGCGGCGCACGCCAGAGGTCCTGGACTGCTGGTTCGATTCCGGGGCGATGCCTTACGCCCAATTCCACTACCCCTTTGAGAACGTGGCGGTCTTCGAGCAGAACTTTCCTGCCGATTTCATCGCTGAGGGTGTTGACCAGACCAGAGGGTGGTTCTACTCGCTGCTGGTGCTTAGCACCCTGCTCTTTGACAAGCCGGCCTACAAGAGCTGCGTATCCCTTGGCCTGATTCTGGACAAGGAAGGCCAGAAGATGTCCAAGAGCCGTGGCAACACGGTCGACCCGTTCGACCACCTGAACAAGGAGGGCGCCGACGCCTTGCGCTGGTACCTGCTCACCGCCAGCGCGCCCTGGCTGCCCACGCGTTTTGACCCGGCCGGGGTTGTTGAGGCGCAGAACAAATTCCTGGACACGCTGGTCAATGTGTACAACTTTTTCGCCATGTACGCCAACGTTGATGGGTTCATCCCCGGCGCGGAACGTCTCCCGGTGGAAGAGCGCTCGCAGCTGGATCGCTGGCTGCTGTCGACGCTGCACAGCACCGTGCGCGTGGTCAACGACGACTTGGCGCAGTACGAGCTGTCGCGGGCGGCGCGGCGCATCGGCGAATTCGTGATCGATGACCTTTCCAACTGGTACGTACGGCGCTCCCGCCGACGCTTTTGGAAAGCAGAAAACAACCAAGACAAACTGGCCGCCTATCAGACGCTCTACGAAGCACTCCTCACCAGCGTGCGTCTGGCTGCGCCTTTTGTGCCGTTCCTCACTGACGAGCTGTACCGAAGGCTGGAGGAGGGGAGTGGCGCCTCCTTGCCGGAGAGCGTGCACTTGGACGCCTATCCAGTGCCTGACCAGCCTCCCTGCGACTTTTGGGACGAACGGCTGGAAGAGCGCATGAACTTGGTGCGGCAAATTGTCCTCCTCGGGCGCGCGTTACGCAACCAGGAGGGGGTGAAAGTGCGGCAGCCACTGGCCAGACTGGTGGTGGTCGATCCTCACGACCGACGTCGGGCCATGCTGGACGGCATGGAGAACCTGCTTCTGGAAGAGTTGAACATCAAACGGGTGGAGTTTGTGGCGGATTCATCAGCGCTGCACAGCCGTCGCGCCGAGCCGTTGTTCCGTGCGTTGGGGCCGAAGTTTGGCAGCAAGGTCAACGCAGTGGCCCAGGCTATCCGCTCGCTGGAGGAAACGCAGATCAGCACGCTGCTAGCGCGCGGAGTTTTGCCCCTCACGGTCGACGGCACGGAAGTGACCCTCACCGCGGAGGATGTGCAAGTGGTGATGCAACAGGCGCCGGGGCTGGTGGTTGGCAGCGAAGGCGAACTCACCGTCGCCTTGGACACCACTTTGAACGAGGACCTGGAACTGGAGGGGCTGGCGCGGGAGTTCGTCAACCGGGTGCAGAACACCCGGAAAGTGGCGCAGTTTGACGTCGTCGACCGCATCATTATCTCGTGTGACGCTCAGGGCAAGTTGGCCAAGGCCATCTCGCGGCTTGCCTCGTACATCCGCACCGAGACGCTGGCCAAAGAGATCGTCTTGCCGGAGGTCAGTGGCGAGTACACGAAGAAATGGAACATTGGCGAGGAGGTAGTCACCATCGGGGTGAGCCGCATCAGGGAACGGTGACAGATGGTGGGGAGTCTGCACACACCACAACACCTGTGATGTGTACAGGTCGGAGGAGACAATGACCAAAAAGGAACTGGAGTACTTCAAGAAGCTGATCCTGCAGAAGCGGGAAGAACTCCTCAGGGAATTGGAGAGGCTGAAGGAGTCGGGGTTGAACTCCACGCTGAAAGAGGCTACCGGAGACCACTCTTCCTACTCCTTCCACATGGCCGACCAGGGCACCGACACCATGGAGCGTGAGAAGGCCTTTTTCCTTGCCTCCCGGGAAGGAAATCTCCTCTACCACCTGGACAGGGCTTTGGAGCGCATCGAGGACGGCACCTACGGCAAGTGCGTGCAGTGCGGCAAGGATATCGGCAAGGAGCGGC
Organism: candidate division KSB1 bacterium; assembly: GCA_024655945.1. Taxonomy (NCBI): domain Bacteria; kingdom Pseudomonadati; species Candidatus Zhuqueibacterota bacterium. Next base: position 28,685 of record JANLFK010000010.1, on the reverse strand, counting down.
TCGAAGCGGTGCCCCATGTGCGGCTGTGCATCGAGTGTAAGGCCAAGGAGGAGAAGCAGCGTCAGTGACCCGAACCGAGGTGCGATAGGTGATCGAACGAGTGAAAGTGCTCCGCTATGCAGCGCTCGTACTGGTGGCCGATCAATTGACCAAGGTGCTGGCGCGCCATCTGCTGCCGCGCGACCACTCGGTGCCGCTGGTGGGTGACTTGGTGCGCCTGACCTACGTGGAAAACCCGGGCATCGCTTTCGGCATCAGAGTGGGCCATGGGCCAGTCTTCACCGTGCTGATTGCTGTGGCGAGTATCGTGGTGCTGGTCTACCTGCTGCGCGCCCACGCAGTGAGCAACATCGAGCGCGTCGCTTTGGCCATCACCTTTGGCGGGGCACTGGGCAATCTTACCGATAGAGTCCTCTTTGGCCGGGTTGTGGACTTTGTGGATGTGGACTTTCCGGATTTCCTGATGGCCCGCTGGCCGGTGTTCAACGTCGCAGACGCTGCCGTCACCATCGGGGTCATCGTCCTCATCTTAATGATTCTGCTGAGCTCCGAGCGTGGCGGCCACCGGCAGACCAGCGAGCAACTCTCTGCCTGAGCGTGCCTCAAGTGGCACATGCCGCGCGAACAGCACACCCTGGTGGTCCCGCAGGCGGATGAGCGCCGGCGCTTAGACAATTTCCTTCGCCAGCATTTGCCTCACCTGACGCGCTCGCGCATTCAACGCCTGATCGATGAGGGGCAGATCCTGCTCAACGGCGCGCCCACGAAACCTGGCCATCGCGTCCGGCCGGGGCAGGTGGTGGAGGTGACCGTTCCTGAACCCAAGAAGTTAGAGATCCTTCCCGAGCAAATCCCCCTGGACATTCTCTACGAGGATGAACATCTTTTGGTACTGAACAAGCCGGCAGGCATGGTCGTCCACCCTGCGTTTGCCAACTACACCGGCACTCTGGTTAATGCCCTTTTGGCGCACTGCCAGCAGCTGTCCGGAATTGGCGGCGTGCAGCGGCCCGGCATCGTCCATCGCCTGGATAGGGAGACATCGGGGGTGATGGTGGTAGCCAAGAGCGACGCGGCGCATGTGGCACTGTCGCAACAATTTGCCGCGCGCCAGGTGCAGCGGGAGTACCGGGCAGTGGTCTGGGGACACTTCCGCTCGCCGAGCGGCCGGGTGGAGACCTTGCTGCGGCGCAGCCCCAAGAACCGCCTGCGCATGACCGTCTCCAAACTCGGCAAGCTGGCCATCACCAACTACGAGGTGCTGGAGGAGTTTCGCCTGCTCAGCCTGCTGTGCCTGACCTTGGGGACCGGAAGGACGCATCAGATTCGCGTGCACATGGCCTACATCGGCCATCCAGTTTTCGGCGATGCCACCTACGGCGGCAGAAGTAAGCGCTTGAGCGGCCTGAGCCGCGAAAACCTCGCTTTCGCAGTGAAGCTCCTCAAGCAGTTCAACCGGCCCGCCCTGCACGCCCTCAGCCTTGGCTTCGTGCATCCGGTCCTGCACCAGGAGATGTACTTCGAGGTCCCGCCCCCGGATGACTTTCAGCGCCTTCTTGCCGCGCTGAAAGAAATGCCGGTCAAATAGCCCCCGGAGGGATCAGCTCTATCGCATTGCAGCCCGAAGCAAGCGCACGACCTCGCCTTGCTCCGGGAAGCGGCCGAGTCGCCTTTTCGAAAAAATCAGCTGGCCGTCCACTTCCACCTCAAACACGCCTGCGGTGGACTGCACCACCTCTGGCTCTATGCCAAAGTGCTGTGCTATTTCCTCCGCCAAACTGACGGCGCGCGCTCGAAAGCCTCAGGTGGTGCAGTAAGGAATGCGAACGGTCATGGCTTTTCTCCGGAAGCTGGTGTTTTCGTCTTGTCTTCCCCTGCAGGTCTCCGCTCCTGCTCCAGCAGGATAGCAGCGGCCTCCTCGAGGTCATTGGCGACAAAGTCGGCCGCCACGGCGTACTCCCCATCCTGGCCGCCTGCGCCGGTGCGCACCAGGATGCTCCTGCACCCCGCGCGGCGGGCAGTCTCGACGTCGGCTGTGCGGTCACCGATCACCACGCTGTGATGCAGATCCACATTGAGCTGCTCCTGGGCCAGGCGGAGAAGCGCTGTGCCCGGCTTGCGGCACTCGCACTGCTCAGCTAGCCCGTGCGGGCAGAAGTAGACCTTGTCGACACGCACTCCGTGGGCATCGAGGAGTTTGAGCATCGCACTGTTGACGCGGTAAAAGTCCTCAAGCGTGAAGTAACCGAGCCCGATTCCCGCCTGATTGGTCAGCACCACAATCCGATAGCCCATGTCCTGAAGGCGCTTGAGGCCTGCGGCTGCCGCGGGGAGCAATCGTACCTTGTCCGGCTCGTGCAGAAAGGGCACATCCTCCAAGATGGTGCCATCCCGGTCGACGAACACGGCGGGCGCCTGCTTCGGAGGCGGGCGACGAATATGCACGGCGCCATCGCGTTCCACCGGCGCGGCCTGAGGCACATGTGCCGCGGCGGCCCGGGCGATGATTTCCGTGCTGGACAGAGGGGTGGCCACCGGAAGCAACAGCACCCGGCCCCCACAGCGCTCCACCACCTCGCTGGAGGTCAATTCCGCTGGCCGATAGTCGCCTGCCTTGATGTAAAGGTCCGGCCGCAAGAGTTCGATGTTCACCTTGTTGCGGCGTTCCGAGAAGATGAAGACCAGGTCGACGCATTCCAGGGCGGCCACCACCTCCGCCCGTTGCTGGGCGGGGATAATGGGCCGGTGGGGCCCCTTGTAGGCCCGCACGGAGGCGTCGGAGTTCACCCCCACCACCAACAGGTCACAGGCCTGGCGCGCCTTTTCCAGATAGTCGACATGGCCGGCGTGGAGGAGGTCAAAGGCCCCAGAGGTGAAGCCGACCTTCTTGCCCTCCGCCCGCGCCTGTGCGCACAGAGCGGCGACTTCTTCCCGGGGCTTGATCTTGTCGCTTCGCGGGCGCATGTGGCTGTCGCGCAGGGGCTACCTCCTGGGCCCGGCCTGGCTTGCGAATCGCACCAGAAGGGTCTTGATCTCAAAGGGGGCGAGTTTGGTGCTTATCGTCCGACGCGCAGCGGGCACGCTGCCGCCGATTGCCTCCAATAGGTTCGTCTCAAATGCTTCGGCAACCCTCTCCCTGAAGGTGACCTGCACGCTGGTCTCCTTGCCGAAGAGCTCGTAAACTCTGAGAACTGTTGCCTCGCCCTTCTCCGCTCGCTTGACTGCCGAAAGCATCACACCAGAGCCGGCGTCGAGAAGTACGAAAGAACCTTGCTTTCCAAGGCGCCCCGGATGCGGCTGCGTGAGCAGGACCTGCAGAGGGTAGTTCAGCTCAAAGGCGCGTCGATGGCTCTCTGCCTCTTGCCAATTGCCGGCATGCGGCAGCAGGCTGTAGGTGAACTCGTGTTCGCCCATGTCGGCGTTGGGGTCTGGGTTCTTCGGGGAGCGAAGCAACGTGATGCGCATGACGTTACCGCAGATGTCGTGACCGTATTTGCAGTCATTGAGCAGGCTCACGCCATGGAGGCTTGAGTCGTCCGTCAGGTCGACCCACTTTTGCGCGGGGACCTCGAACATCGCCTTCTCGGCAGGCGTGGCCGGCACGGTGGTGCGTTGGATCCAGCCGTAAGGGATTTCGTAGGTGGCAGCGCGTGCTTGAACAGCAACGGGGAAGGCGGCCTTGGCCAGCACGTGCGACTCATGCCAGTCCGCACGCGTGCTTATGTCGATGCGCGGCAGGCGGCGGTAGAGGGTGATGTCTTGAACAAAGCGTGAGCTGCCGAACGGACGAACCACGCGCAGCGTGGCCCGGACCGGACCCTGGGCAATGACCTCAAGCTCGGTGGGCCGGTCAGCACGCCACTCCTTGCCAGTGTAGCCTATGTTCCACGCATCGTACTCCGCAGGCTGGTCCTCGAAGAACTGCAGCTGGTTGCCAGGCCCGGCCAGCACCTCTCGGCCGCTCGTCCGGTCAACCACGGAGGCGATATCGCCAGTCTCTGCATTCAGCTTCACTTCCCAGGCGCCGTTCTGCACGGTCCAAGGGACAGCCTGGGGCGCATCTGGCCAGAAGCGTCGGGCAGCAGGTCGCAGCCAAAAAACCTTGTAGCCTACACCCGGCACGCCGCTGACTTCAAACAGCAGACCATCCTCGTGAAGTTGTGCGGCATGGAGCACGCCATTGGCATCCACCACTTCGTAGCTTTGCTCCAGCAGGGGTCCGGGCAGCCTCACCCAGGCCACGTCGCTTCTGTCCCAGGACAGGGGGTTGAAGACCACCACGGGCATGCCCTTTCCGCGCGTGTCGATCTCCGCGCAGAGAGCCTCCAGGGCCGCCTGCAATGCCGAACCGGCAAGGGCCTGGCAGGAGTCGTACAGAGCGTGGGCATCTTTGTAGACCTCCGGAATGCTGGAGCCGGGCAGGATGTCGTGGAACTGGTTGAACAACGTGCCCTGCCACGCCCTTCGCAGCTCCTGCTCTGGGTAGGGGAGTGGGGCAAAGGAGGCGAACTTTTCTGCCGTCTCCAGGAGGACCTCCATCTGGCGATTTCTCTTCTTAATGGCGCCCTGGGTGGTGTAGGTGCCACGGTGCGTCTGCAGGTAGAGCTCGTTGCGCACGATGGGCAGGTCCAGCTTTGTCTCCGTAGCGCGGAAGAACGCTTCTGCGGAGGACTTGACCACCGTGGGGTAGAGGCGCGTCTCGGCCATGTGGTCGAAACGGGCGAGCATCTCTTTGGTGGGGCCGCCTCCGTGGTCGCCCACGCCGTAGAGAACGAGCGCGTGGTTTACGCCCGTGGCCTGGCGAAAGTCCAGGAGGGTGCGCAGGGTCCGCTCCTCCCCCAACTCCTCGACATAGCTGAGGGGCACCACAGTAAGGATGCGCGAGCCATCCGGCGATTCCCACCAGAAGAGTTGATGCTCTGGCGGGGTGGTATCGTTCCACCACAGCTTGCTGGTGACAAAGTAATCGATGCCGCTCTTCTTGTAGATTTGCGGCAAGGTCCAGGCGTAGCCGAAGGTGTCAGGTGTCCAGCCAACCCGCGGATCGACTCCCAGCTTCTCCCGCAAATACTGCTTGCCAAGGAGGATCTGCCGCACCAAAGCCTCACCGGCGGGCAGGTTGCAGTCGGGCTCGACCCACATCCCGCCGACCACCAGCCATTGTCCACGCCGCACCATCTCCTTGATGCCCGCCAGTATTTCCGGATGAAAGCATTCCATCCACTGGTACGCCTGGGCCTGGCTCTGCGCATAAGTGAAGGTCGAGTCCTTCCCCATGAACTCCAAGGCCTGGCGGAAGGTCTGTTCGCAGACCTGCACCGTCTCCTGCCAGCGCCACAGCCAGGCCATGTCGATGTGGGCATTGCCGACGACGTGGATGGTGTCCTGCTTCATCGCGCGGCGCAGGGGCTCTGACCTCTCCCTGAACTCCTGCAGGGCGGCGCGCAAACCGCCGGCATCGGCAGCTTGAAATGCCTCCACCGGCCGTGTCCACAGCTCCGCCTGGCCAAAGTCGCTTCCCGGGGCGTACATCTCGCCAAACCGCAGGTCATCGAGCAGAGCAGCATAGTCCAGGGCAACGAAGTCGATGAAAACCCGTGGCGCTTGCTTCGCTGGTACCAGGTCGATAGCCAGGCGCACCTGCCGGGTCGAGTCCAGCCTGGGCAGCGCAAACCGCGCCTCAGGCTGCCGCACCTGCGCCTGCCACAGTCCCTGGCGTTGCGGAAGGGGGGGCAGAGCCTGGTCATCGCAAAAAGCCCTCACCACGCTCTGCGGGGCCCTCACCCTTAGGCACAGCTCGTGGGCAGCCAACTCCTTCGGCAACCGGAGGCGCGCCTTGCCGTGCGTGCCGGAGGTAGTTTGCGAGAAGGAGAATAGCTCGCTGAGCTCCACCCCTGCGAGCACCGCGCCAAGCGCCTCTTGCCGGGTGAGCGAGAGCTCCATCATCGCTTTGCCCCTGCCCCAATCCACTGCAACCGTTAGGAGATCTCCTGCGGTAGCAGCACGCAGCACCTCGCTGAGTGGCACCGCCCAGGCAATAGTGAACGGATCTCCGCGCAGCCCTTCTGTGCGTCGCAGCGGGTGCAACTTGCTCGCCACCTGAAGCACGCAGCGGAGCGCGGCGACTGGTGTAGTGCCGTGGGGGCGGACCTGCGCCTGCACTGTGGCCATGAGCGAACCCTTTGCCGTCAACTGCGCATGGGGCGCCACAGACAGGCTGGCCAGGTCGTACCGGCTGGGCACGACGGCAGGCCTGTAGTCGGCAGGCAGCTCGGCCGCGTAGCGCAGCCCCTCGATTGCCTCGCCCTGCGGGCCGGTCACGCGCAGGGACAGGGAAAAGCCGCCGAGGTTGTTGAACACCTTGCACAGCACCCTATTCCACCCGGCACCCAATTGCTCGCGCACGGTGTCTTGGTCAGCGCGCCAGCCGCGGAGCACCAGATGTTCGTGCACCGCGTTGCCATTCACCCGTACCAGCACCCCGTCGTCGCTGCCCACCAGGAGGACGGCCTCCACAAGCCTGGGCACAAAGACGTAGACGTGGGCGTAGACCACGGAACGCTCTGGCGGCTCGACGCCCATGCGGATGAAGTTCAGGCGGCCCTGTTGGTCGGTCTGGGCGACGAAGCAACTCTTGCCGCCTGCGACCTGTCCGAGTCGGGGCATGGCATCCACCTCGCCTCCGAGATGGTCAGCGCGCAGGGGCTCGTGCTCCGGATCCACGGCAAAGGCCCCGACTACCAGCCACTCGCGTACAAAGGTATCTTGCGATTGAGCAGCTGCAGTGGCCGCCAACACGGCAATCGCCAGACTAACGGCAGGCAAGCGCTTCACCATTGCGGTACCCTCCGCAGAATGTACTCAATGGCCCAGAACAAAAAAGGAGGTGCGGCGCCCGGCCACATCCTCCTTGTGGGCGATACTGGACTTGAACCAGTGACCTCTGGTATGTGAGACCAGCGCTCTGACCAGCTGAGCTAATCGCCCGTCACTGTCGCAATAATAGCAAAACGGCGCGTGAAAATCAAGGGAAAAGATGCGACGCTGCGCCCCTGCTCCTGGCCGCCGCGCTTTGCCCTTGATTTTTTGCCGACGCGGGGTTAAATTTACCATGTTCGCAATCGAAAGATTCTGTGGATGCGCATGAGTCTACGGAGTTTTCAGATGGCCGACAAGTACACAGAGCCAACTGCTCAGCTTTCCCCAATCTCGCAGGCACAACAGTTACGGGCCCTGGTGGAAGCGGGCTACCAACTCAAAGGGCCGCGTCCGGACATCGCAGTGAATCTTGCTGCCATGGAGCGCTATTTCGCGCGCGGCTACGAGTTTGTGCCCGAGCCCCTGCTCCTGTCCCAGGGCTACGAGCTGGTCCCCCCCAGTCAGTTCACCAAGGGCCTGCAGTTCGTCTATCGCATCGTCAATGAGCAGCTTTCCAAGTATTACCGCTCGCAATACGCGTTGGTGAAGGAAGGCACGGAAATCCCGCTTTATCTGAAGTACGAGGAGAAGCAGTAAAGGCCTATTGCGGTCCGGCCTGGGGCGAAGGGGAGCCTTGCGCCTGAAGTGACTCCAGCCTGGCCAGTAATTCCGCGGCGTTGAGCGCCCCGACCTCGCGCAGGTCAGTTCGTTCCGTGCCGCCGGGCTCTAAGAAGACGAGCGTCGGCATGCCCGTCACTCTGAATCGCTGCATCAGCTTCTGCACTATGGCATCCGGGGCGGTGCAGTCCACGCGCACCATGAGGAACTGTCGGCTGCGCGCCACCACTTGCGGGTCGCGGAAGGTCGTGCGCTCCATCTGCTTGCAGGGCGCACACCAGTCGGCGTAGAACTCCACCAGCGCGGGTTTGTCCATCGCCAACTGTTCAATCTCCTGGCCCTGATACTGTACCCATTCGATGCCTGCGGCCTTCTCATGCAAGGCACCCCGAAAGAGCATTGCCCCCCCTACGAGCAGCACCACTCCGAAGACCGCCCGCGCCAGCTTGAAGGCGCGCGTGTAATCCTGGCCATGATCCAGAAAACCTAAGAGCAGCCCGCCGAACATGGTCAGCAGTCCGAGGAAGAAGGCGAGCATGTCTGCGGCGCGCTCTGCCTGCGGCAACACGAAGTACAAAGCCACCCCTATGAGCAGCACGCCGAACAGCTTCCTGATCCAGACCATCCACATGCCAGCCTTTGGCAGGCGCGAGAGGAGCTGCGAGAACGTCGCCAGCACCAGGTAGGGTAGCCCCAAGCCGAGCCCCATTACGAAGAAGAAGAGCGCGCCTTTGCCGACGATGCCAAGCTTGGCCACCAGCCCCACCAGGCCAATGATTATGCCGGCTGCGCAGGGGGCAATGACCAGGCCCACCGTAAGGCCCATGACGAAGCCGCCAACCATGCCCTCGCGGGCACCGCCCACGCGCGTCAGCAGCCAGCTGGGGACGGTGATCTCGAAGGCGCCAAACATGCTCGCCGCCATGGCAAGGACGATCAGAGCAATGGCCGCCACAAACCATGGGCTCTGGAAAAGAAACCCCCACTGCCTGCCTGCCAGTCCCGAGATCAGTCCCAGTGCGGAGAAGACGATGGCAATGCCCACCACATAGACAAGTGCCGCGGCAAAGGCCGCTCCCCGGCGCTGCTCCCCCCTGCTGGCAAAGTAGCTGACGGTGAGTGGCAAGACGGGGTAGACGCAGGGGGTCAAGTTCAAAGCCAGCCCAAGCACAAAAAACGCCGCCACCGCGTAAAGCAGCCCCCGCTCCAGTAGGCGTTGTGCGCGCAGTTCATCGGCAGTGAGCTCCATCGCTTTGGGCTTGCCGGCCTGGCCTGATCTGTTCTCGCTCGTAGCTGGATGCTCTGCTGCCGATTGGCCGGCCGTAACCGCGAAGGAGAGAGCAAAGGGCACCTGATCGGGCGGGAAACAGGCCTGGTCTGTACAGGGCTGAAAACTCACCGTGCCGCGTATCTGCAGGACGGAGGGCGTGGGCACTCGCTCCACCCTTAACTTTGCGGTCACTACCACCGTGTCCTCATACACCGAAAGCTCATCTGCACTGAATGCCAACTTTTTGCGGACGCCCTCAGGAAATCGCAGCGAAGCGGCCTCTACCCCGGCCGGGACCTGGAGCGAGATGTCCGTCGGAATCAAGTCGGGGTCAAAAGGCTTGTGGGAGTTGATATGGTAGCCCGGGGCGATCACCAAGGCGATCTCCGCGCGCGCCTCCTGCCCGGCGCTAAGGGTGTCGGGTCTCACGGCGGGCAGCACCGTCACCACGCGCTGTCCTCCCCATTGTGCCTCAGCCCCGGCAGTCAACACCAAAGTGAGCACCACAATCTGCCAGCACCTCGTTGTTGCCATGCTCTTTCTCCTCTGTTCCGCTATCTCACCGGCCTCTGTGGGAATGCTTAGTACTCGGACTCGTCCTTCCAGCGGGTGATGCGCCACTTACCATCGTGCGCACAACGCCGGAACGAGAAGATTGCCGTGCCGGATATCCGAAACTCGGCAAAGGCTCCACTGAAGTTGATGGAGAAGCTCTTGGAAAGCTCTGCGGTACTCTCCTCCTCAAACGCGTAGATGGTAGAGTTCCAGTTCAGGTCGAGCACATCGAAGCTGCGGAACATCCGCCCCGTGGTTTTCAAGTCGACGTCCCTGCCCCAGGACATGAACAGCCCCGACGACCCTTGGTTGGGGTCGAAGAATACGAACACGAAGGAGCTGTCCAAAAGGTTGGCATAGAGAAGCGAGTCCTTGAAGGTGTAGGCGTAGCGGAAGTTCTGCAGCACCTCTTCGGGCGTGCGTTGCTCGGTGACAATGAACTCGTCTTCGGGACCCTGGTGCAGCGCAGGAGCAAAAGGGTTGAAGCACTGCACTGCTCCGGCGACCAGCAGTGCGCACAGAAGGGCGGCGGGCACGGATAGCTGGCGCCTCCTGCGGGGTGGCTCTGTCCACTTGGGGCGCGCTGCTTCTCGACCGCTCCTTGCTTGTCTTGTCGGGTGCCGCACGAGCTCCTCGGCTCACCTGGGCCATTCCAACCTGGCCATGGCCATCAATGAAGAAGGCGGTGCTCTCCACCGCCTTCATGCGTTGCGCTGTTCTGTTCCGTTCGGTCTATTTCAGCTTGAAGTGCACAGGGATGCCGATCTGCACGGTCACCGGTTTGTCGCGCTGCTTGGCCGGTTTCCATTTGACAGCCTTGACCGCTTCTATGGCTGCCTCATCGCACCCGTTGTTGCCCAGCGAATTCTGCGCCCAGGCCTTGATGACCTCGCCTTTGTCGCTGATGACGGCGATGACGTAGACCTTCCCTTCCACTCCAGCCTTGCGGGCGATCTCCGGGTACTTCAGCGCCCGCTGGATGGCCTGAAAACCACCAATCGGCTCGGGCGGCTCGTCCCAGGCCACGAAGATCTGCGCCGACTCGTCTACTTGCTCTGGGGGCGGAGGGGGCGGGGGCAGCTCCGAAAGGTCCAGTTCCGTGGTGGAAATGGTCTCGTCCTCCGGGATGTCCTCGCTCTGGCTCTCGATGGGGACGGCAGGGCGGCTCGGAGCAGGTGGGCGGTCCATCTGCTCCGTGGGCGGGATCTCATCGACCTGCATCTTAAAGTCGATGCTCTCCACCTTTTCGCTCCTGATCTCGTAGCGCTTGGAGGCTTGGAACATCCCGATGAGCAAGACCAGGGCCAGCACCATGGAAAGCTGGAAGACCTTCCGGTACTGCAGCCTGAGGTCCGCCTTTGGGTCTTTCCTCAACATGGCTCCATCACCTCACTCTCCGGCAGGTTTTGCCGAATAGTTAACATTGAGGGCGTCGGCCTTGCGCAGCTCCTCCTGAATGTCGATGACCACCCCCATCTGCGCATCCTTGTCCACGCGCAGCGACACCACCTTCAGCGGGTGCAAGGGGTCGGTGCGCTTCTTGTACATGATGCCGGAGATATCGCGCACGTCCACCAGCTTGTCATCGACGGAGATGCGCTGCAAGCGGTCCACCCACACGTAAGCTACATCGCGCTTGCCGGGTAGCTTTTCAATCTGCTTTGCCTTCGGCAGCACCACCGGCAGACCGCGATATTGCTTAAAGACGGTCGCCACCAGAAAGAACAGCAGCAGCATGAAGATGATATCCGGCAGCGAGGCCGTCGGGATTGCGGCGGAAGCCTTCTCTTTCTTCCGGAACTTCAATTCTTTGACTCCTTCCCGTTGCCAGATGTTCCCGGAGCCGCCGTCTTACGACTCGGGCTCGGCGATGGAGATCCGTGGCGCCTTGGCCTGCTTCACCTGATCCAGAACCGCGATGAACACCTCGTAAGGGGTGCGTCGATCGGTCTTGACGGACACGATGAGCTGCGGGCGCTCGGCCAACCTGGTCTTGATAGCCTCCCGAATCATCTTCACTTCGATCGGCTGCCTGTCCAACATCACCTGCCCGCTGGCATTGATGAGCAGGTTGGCGATGTTCTCCTTCCGCACCTCCTTGGTCTCACCCTTGGGCGGAAGCGCCAGGCCGATTCCCTTGTCCACGTCAATGGTGGTAGTCAGCAAGAAGAACGTGAGCAAGAGGAAGACAATGTCCGACAAGGAGGCCTGCGGGATTGCGAGCGTGCGCTCTTTTCTGCGCTCCACTAACATGCTAAGTTCCTCGCTAAGAGCTACTTGGTCTTCTCCACCTCCACCAGCGTGTCGATAAGGTCGACCGAGCTCTCCTCCATGTCAATAACCAAGCGGTCGATGCGTGATACAAAATAGTTGTGGGCCGCCTGCGTGATGATGGCCACGATCAACCCGAACACGGTGGTGAGCAACGCTTGCGAAATACCGTCGGCAACAATGGTGGGGGAGATGTCATTGGCCTTGGCAATGGCGTCAAAAGCGTTCACCATTCCCCACACGGTACCCAAGAAGCCAAGCATGGGTGCCACACTCACCACCGTGGCCAACCACACCAGGCCTCTTTCCAAGAATGCCATCTCGATAGAACCGGCATTGACAATGGCCTTCTCGACCTGGTCAATGCCACGGTCGGCGCGCAGCAGACCAGCGTGGAAGATCGCCGCCACCGGACCACGCGTCTTCTCGCACAGTTCCAGCGCGAGCTTGACGCCGCCGCCCTTCAGCGCTTCGCGAATCTGGGCCAGGAACTCCTTCGTCTTGACCGAGGCCCGCGAGAGGGTCCACAACCGCTCGAAACTGATTGCCAGACCTAGGATGAGCAGCGCCAAAATCGGCCACATGAATGCGCCGCCACGAAGATACAGTTCGAGCATGCTACCTCCTCCTCTTCAACAAGTTAGAAACCTGCAACGGACGGCCCGTCTGTCTTGCTTATAAGTATAGCGAATTTTTGCGTAAATGTCAATACTTTTTTCTCGATGGCGCAGTTTTGGGGCACCTCAGCTGGTGTTATCGTCGCGTGCTTTTCCCCTCTGCGACCATCTGCGCGTCCCCGGCTCCTCGCCCACAGGGCAGCAGGGCCCCAACCTCTGTTCTCCAGCAGTTTGGCATAACGCACCGCGCCGCTGCGTCCCCGTCTTTGCTTTGTCTCGTGCGCTCGCCTTGTGTCCGCTGCGAGGTTCTGTCTATTCCCCGGTTTGCAGACGCGAAACGGAGCTTCGCATTCCCGCCTGGAGCAGGCGCTTGGCCTCAGGGAACTGCGCCAAAGCCGCTCTCACCTGGGCGTCCTGGGCAGCGGCCACCTCGTAGAACCGCTCCGTTCCCCACAGGTGCCGGGCAATCTCGCTCTTAATGGCCTGCCGCCACAGCTCTCGCTCTGCCTGCGCCACATGTTCATCTACACCCACCCTCCGGCGCAACAGGAGCCGCCGGAACTCGAGAAGCATTCCTTCGTCAACCACAAAGCGCTGTTTGAAGGCAGCGAAGTTTCGTGCCAGGCTTCGGTGTCGCGCCGCGTAGTCAGCCCCGTATTCGAAGAAGAATCCGTCGGCGATCAACTGAAGGCTGAGTGCGCTTGGCGCAGGAGCGGCCACCTCGACGTCCGGTACAATGCCACCACCTCCGTAGACCGTCCGGCCACCCATGGTGCGAAACTGGGGGCGCGCGGGTCTGGTCTGGTCGAGCGGTGCGGTGCCGTTTGCCAATTCCAAGTCCTCCAATGCGCGCTGGATGAGTCGCCCACTTGGCGTGTAGTAGCGAGCTATGGTGATGCGCAGGGCGCCACCATTGCTCAGCGGTACTTCACTCTGGACGAGGGCCTTGCCAAAAGTCGGCTCACCGACGATTGGGGCGCGATCCCAATCCTGCAGAGCGCCCGCCACCACTTCTGCAGCACTGGCAGAGCCGCCGTCCACAAGGACTACGAGGGGAAGATCTGCATAGGGCGTAGGGTCTGAGGAGCAGAGCTGCTCGCTGGCATGGGCTCCACGTCCCCTGGTGTAGACGATCGTCCTCCCGCCGGGAATGAAGCGGTCTGCCACCTCATAGGCTTGCTCCAAGAAGCCACCGGCATTGGAGCGTAGGTCAAGGAGGAGTTGCTCCATGCCCTGCCGCCGGAGCTCGGCCAGGGCGCGGTCCAGCTCGCGGCTGGCCGTGCGCGAGAAAGACGCCAGCCGCACGTAGCCGGTGCGCCCTTCTAGCATGAAGGCACAAGCCACACTCGCCAGAGGGATGCGCTCCCGCTGCAGCTGTACCTTGAGCAGTTCGCTTGCGCCAGGCCTCCGCAGGCTCAAGGTCACGGTGCTACCCATCCTGCCCCGCAGGCGCTCTTCGATTTCCCGGGCGTCCAGTCCCAGGGTGGACTGATCATCGATGCGCAGGATGCGATCGCCAGGCCGAATGCCCGCCCGCTCGGCTGGACTGCCGGTCTGCGGGGCCACGACCACCGGCACCTTGTTCAGCACCATGAACTCGATCCCCGTGCCCTCATAGAAGCCGTTGTGGCGCTGTTCACTTTGCGCCGCCTTGCTTGGCGGGATGTAGGTAGTGTGCGGGTCGAGCTCGCTGAGCATGCCGCGAATCGCGGCATCCGCCAGCCGCCCTGTGTCTACCTCCTCCACGTAGTAGCGGCGGACGGCGTTAAGGACCTCAACAAAGCGCCGCAGGTGGTCCTGGGCAACAGCGACGGCCCCTGCTGCCTTGCTGTCAAGGCGAAGTGCGAAGGCAGCAGATAGGAAGAGGAAAACTCCTGCTGTCCATTTCCAGCGGATGCTCAACTGCCAAGCACCTCGCACTTCATGCCCACCTGGACACGCCAGTCCTCGCCAGCCGGTATCACCACGCGCCACAAGGGTACGACTGCCGAGCTCTGGTACACCCGTTCAAACCCACCTTCCGACTGCGAGATCGTCTCGATGGGAAATCGCCAAACTGTAGCCGGCAGATCGAAGGCGAGGCTGACGCGGAGTTGCCGCCACTCGTCGGTGAGCGCCACCTCATGGACTCGTTGCTCTTCACCGGTGCTCGCCAAGTGCGCTTGGGCAGGCTTGCGCCCGTCAAAGGTAAAATAGCGGTCCGGCGCCTGGCCAGCCTGCAGAGCTACGTTGAACTCGACACCAAAGAGCAGCTCAAAATCCTCCCGCTCCGGATTGTGCAACTCATAGCGAGCGAGCACTTCGTCGCGCCCCGCGCTGACCAGCACCCGCTTGGTGAGCTCGAGGGCGCGCGCAACAGTTCCTACGTTCACCTGGCCGCTTCTGCGCAAAACGATCTCGGCTGTGCCGCGCTCTTTGGCGACGGCCAGCTCGTAGTGAGCACCCACAAAGTCGCCGCGCTCGTCGTAGCGTGCAGAGGCCAGCTCCTCTAAGGTCGTATCTGGCCCCAGGAAGTGGTCGACGAGGGACTTGTGCTCGTACCAGTCGTAGTGGAGGCGGCGCTCAAGGCCTTGCTCTTTTACCAAGACGAGGTCGTGAATGCTGGCGACGCTCTTCTGGCCAGGCGAATCTTGCGCCCCACCAGCGGCAATGGCCAACTTGCGATGGTACCCTTCCTCCCGGCGCGCGATTGTGTCCAGGAGATTGATTGCCTTCGGCTTATAGTCCCACTCGGTCAACACGCCCCCTCTTGCCGGGGCGAGGTAAAGGTTGAAGCGGTCGGTCTCGGCAATGACCTCGCTGTGACCGTCGGCGTCAAAGTCGCTCACTTGTACTGTCACCCATTTCTTGGTGCGGCGGGCCTGTTCCACACGGTCCAGGAGCTGCTCTGCGGAGATGAGCTCTTTGTAGATGGCTGCCCGCAAGTTGTTCAGGTACAGCCCTCCGAACACGCCGTGCCAGTAGGGACAATTGCACTGCCCTGCCCACAGGTGGTCGCGCGCCTGCGAGATGAGCGTGCTGCGCTGCCGGTGCGCCAGCCGGGAGACTCTCCTGCTCACGCGCAACATACGCTTGTGCATGTGGTTGGCTTCAGGATACTTGGCCAGAAAGTTCCGCCAGAAGCCTCCACGCACGAACACCTTGTAGCGCTCGAAGAGCTGCGCCTGGGCAAGCTTCTGCTCAAAGTCCTCGTACTCGTGCATGGCACGCGCGGGGAGCGCCCACTCCATCATCTCGCGGTAGGAGGCAGTGGGAAGGTAAACCCGCCCTGCCGGAGGAAGCTGCTCCAATGCCTCGGAGAAGTGAACGATGGTGATCCAGTCGCTGTTCTCCTCGAGGGAGGTGAGGAAGCGCTCCAGCCAGCGGTCGGTGTAACAGTGCTTGTGGGTTCCCGGCCAGATGCCAAACTTCTCGCCGTCGTCAGCAAAGACCACGAGCCGGTTGCCATCCTCGCTGGCCAAGGTGCGGAGATAGTCGATGGTCACTTCCGGCTCCTGGAAAGGGATGGCGTAGCGCAACCGTTCACTGGTGGGAAAAACGGCAAGCGTATCCCCTTCGTTCTCCGTGAGGAAGTACCCCAGAAGCTGCTCTTCGCGCAGGCCGGCGTACTTGAAGTGCGCGTCATCCACCACCGTGTAGCGAATGCCGGCCCTGGTCAGTGGCGTAGGGAGGTGCGGCTCCCAGATGCGTTCGGCCAGCCACATGCCGGTGGCCTGGTAGCCGGTCAGCGTAGCGACGTAGCTGGTCAGCTTTTCGATCTGCCCGAGCTTATCCTCATCCGGGATGGTGATCATGATCGGCTCATAGTAGCCGCCGGTCATCATCTCCACCTGGCCACGAGCCACCATCTCGCGCAGCAGCGCCACAAAGTGCGGATAGCGCGTCGCAATCCACTCCAAGAGAATCCCCGTGTAGTGGAGGGCCACTTTGATGTGAGGGTGGCGATAGAGCGCCTCCAGGAAGGGCAAATAGGCCTTGTCAAAGCCCTCTTGGAACACAAAGTCAAAGTTGCCCACAGGCTGATGGCTATGGACGCCAAGTGCGATGTTGATTTTCCTCACTCCATCCCTCGCCGCTCTTCTGCTCTGTCCTGGTAATGGTGTGCCGCCTCGCTCCCGTGGCTCACAGCTTGCTGGCCACGGCCCGAGCCAGGTCCAAGGTGCTGGCATTGCCTCCCATGTCGTAGGTGCGCACCTTGCCCTCTTTGATCACTTGGGCGATGGCACCTTCCAAGCGCTGGGCCATGTCCTTCTCGCCGAGCCAATCGAACATCAGCTTGACGGCCAAGAGCATGGCCATCGGGTTCACTTTGTACTGGCCGGCATATTTCGGCGCGGAGCCGTGGGTGGGCTCGAAGATCGCATAATTGTCGCCGATGTTGCCGCTGCTGGCAAACCCCATTCCCCCTACCAGCTGCGCGCACAGGTCCGAGATGATGTCGCCGAACATGTTCGAAGTCACCAGGACACCATAGTCTAACGGGTTCTTCAGCAGCCACATGCAGATGGCGTCGATGTTCGCCTCCCACAGCTGGATCTCAGGGTATTCCTGGGCCACCTTGCGCGCCTCACGGATCATCATGCCGGAGGTCTCGCGGATGACGTTGGGCTTTTCCACCACCGTCACGCTCTTGTAGCCATGCTTGCGCGCATACTCGAAGGCATCGCGCACGATATTCCTGCTCGCCTGCCGCGTGATGATGCGCAGGGAGATGGCCATGTCTTCGTCGGCCACGTGGGCGAAACGGCGCATCTTGGCGTTATGCTCCTCCAGGAGACTGCGCACCGCACGCGGCACCGGATGGAACTCTACGCCGGCGTACAGGTCCTCGGTATTCTCCCGAAAGACCACCAGGTCGATCCCCTCGCGGTAGTTCAAGGGGTTTCCTTCGTAGGCCCGACACGGTCGCAGATTCGTGCGCAGGTTGAACTCCTGGCGCAAACGCACGATGGGGCTGGAGTAGACGAGGCCTTTCCCCTGCAGCTGCGGAATGAGCTCCTTCTCTGCCTCTTCCTTGGGCTTGGAGGTGATGGCCCCGAACAGGCAACAGTCGGTCTCTTTGAGGAGCTTGATGGTGCGGTCTGGGAGCGGGTTGCCTTCCTTGCACCAGAACTCCCAGCCGATGTCGCCAGGCAGGTATTCGGCATCGAACTCGAGCCTGTCCAGGACGATCCGCGCCGCCTCCATCACATCCTTGCCAATGCCATCACCCGGTAGCCATGCGATGCGGTATTTGGCCATCTCTCCTCCTGCGAAGTTACCGTTTGCTTAGCGCAATAGAAAGCGATACTTGCTGGGTGCTGCCCAGGTCATTTGGGAACGGCGTATAGGCATAGTCCAGGCGGTAGCGGCCGCTTGCTACGCCGAGCCCGAAGGAAAGCCTTCGCGAGTCGTAGCCTGCTGCGTACCCTATGTGCAGTGCCACGACCTCGCGCAACAGGCCTTCTGCCCCAAACAAGAGCTTTGCGCTCTGCCCTCGTTCAAAAAGCACATCAGCGGCCAGGAGCAGACTGCTCTGGAGGGCAGGAAGGTGCACCGGCCGGGAAAGCCCTGCTTGCACCTGATACGGCAGGGGTACGCGCTCATCGCGCAGGCGACCGGTGGTGCCGAGGTTGCGCACGGCTGCGCCGCAGGCTATGCCGTACCAGCCAGTCTCACAGAAACCGCCGACATCGACCGCCAGCCCTCCGGCGGTGTCGAGGTAGATCTTGTCGTACAAGTACTTCGCCGTGATCCCGAGATGGAGTCGGTCGTGCCACTGGCGCGCATGGCTCAGGCCGACAACCACCTCATGGGCTGAGACGGAAGCAAGCGGCTCTGCGGAGGGCATGGTGCGCAGTTCGATCTCCCCCACCGCCAGATGGGCCAGGCTGACCGCCCAGGCGCTCTTCCTGCTGACAATTGCCACTGCCAGCAGGTCGTGGTCAACCCCTTGTAGCCACTCGTCATGGGCGAAATAGAGCTCGCTGCCCCGCAAGGTGGCCACACCCGCCGGGTTGGCGAAGGCAGCGCTGGCGTCGACGGCCGAGGCAGTCCCTGCCCCTGCCAGGGCAGCGGCGCGGGCGCCCGAGTTCATTCTGAGGAGGGCAAACCCGGTTTGCCCAGACTGCCCTGCCGCCACGGTCCCCGCTATCAGCAACATCCCTACAGAGAGCCAACGATGCATGAGTTGCTCCTGCTTTTAGAAGTGGAAGACCCAGGCGAACATGTGGTCCGGCGCAAGGCCCTCGACGGTGGGCAGAAAGGCATAGTCCAACGCCACAGCCCGACCGAACATCGGGAAGGTCAAGCCAATACCGCAGCGCAGGCGGCCGTTGTCAACCCCGCCGCGCAGCGCTAACTGCCTGCTGACGGTTGCTTCCACGCCGAGGCGGTACAATGTGCCCTGCCGGTCGCTCTGCTCCAGCTCCGCGCTCACGAGCAGCCAACCCCACGCCGGGCGATACGACGCGCCGGCGCGCAAACAGAGCGGGAAGCGGTCCACGACACTGGTGCCGTGCTCGTACACGCTCTCGGTATTCCACGTGTACTTGGCATTGATGTTATGCACTGTCGCCCCCACCACCAGGCCCGCCAGGGGCATAGCGGCCACGCCCAAGTGCACGCCCACCCCTGAACTGGTGAGAGTACCGTTGTCGCGCGTCACGCCAGGCAGGCGGTTGTAAAGGATCAGCCCGGTCATGCCCACAGCCACCATGCGGTGCGGCCGCACCGCAAAGGAGAAAACGAAAGCATTCTCCGCATTGGAGAACGTTCCGATGTGCACGCCGTCGGCGTCGCGGCCGTCAATGTCATGCACAGCGCCGTGGACCCAGGTTAACCCGAGGCCGCCGTCCATGGCACCGATGCCTTTGGGGTGAATCGGCAATGCGAAACCGAGCACGTAAAGGGAGCGATCCAAGGCCAGGGCGCCCGCGCCTGCAGTCGCCTGTGGCCCACCAAGCAGCGCCACGCCTGCTGGGTTGTACAGGCCAATGCCCGGCCCCTCCGGCACTGCCACGAAGGCATCCCCCATCGCCTGGGCTCGGGGAGCCACCCCCATGCGCAGAAACGCCCCTGCGTAGCCGCCGATACCCTGTCCCGCCAAGGTTACGGAGCTCACCAACAACCAGCCGACGCCGATCCCCCCGATTAGCAGCCGCCTCCTCATCGCTCCTCCACTCAGTTCAGAATCATCACCTTGCCCCAGAACGTGCCTTCCCCCTCGATGTCCAGGCGGTAGAAGTAGACGCCATTCGCCACCAGGTCGCCACGGTCATTGCGGCCGTTCCAGGCCTCGCTGAAATCTCCCGCTGGCCTTGCTTTACCCTCGACCACAGTGGCCACCAGGTCCATGGCAAAATCGTAGATGCGGATGGTAACCCGCGCGGGCTTGGTGGTGTTGTACTGGAAGCGCACGTAGCCATCCGCTCCGAGCTGGTTGTGGCGCATCGGCGAAAACGGGTTCGGGTAGGCGTAGGTGCGTGGCGCTCCTCCGCTCCCAGTGGGCACATAGGCGCGAAACACCTGCCAGGTGAAGCCGTTGTTGTTCGTTCTGGCCAGCCCGTCGGCTGTGCCTACCCAGAGGTAACCGTCCTGGCCCACGGCCGCACAATAGAACTGCGTGGTGTAGACACGCTGGCCGGTATCTGTGTCGACGATGGGCGGAAAGACAAGGAAGGAATCCGGCGCCACGGACTTCCAAAGGCCGTTGTCGGAGACCGCATAGACGGTGCCAGCCACCGGGTCAAAGCCAAAGTTGTGCACAAACTCGCCGCGCAGCACGGTCCGCCAGCTCCTGCCGCCGTCGTCGGACACGGAGACCGCCCGGAACTCATCTGGATCCTCCGCCTCGACGGTTGCCGCCCACAAGAGCGACTTTCCCTGAGAGCGCTGATGGGCAAGAGCCACCACAAAGTTGCCCGAGATGGGCCGCGGTTGGTTCTGGTGGTTCATGTTCACCCATGTGCGGCCGCCGTCAATGGACTTGTTGATCCCTTTGGCAGTGCCGACCCAGAGCGTGTCGTCGACGGCGATCACCGCAAAGGCGCGATGGTTGAGGTTGCCGTAGGGGTCAAACAGGAAGGTGTCCGGAGTCACTACCTCCCAGGTCGCGCCCATGTCCAGCGAGCGTCGCAGCCCGCCTCCCCAGCTGGTGATCCAGACCGCCTCGTCTGTCAGGGCGATGTCATAGGTGACGTTTTGCACCGGGGTCGGCCCAGGCTGGGGGATCCACTGCCAGGTGGCCCCTCCGTCGACGCTATAGGAGAGCCCGCCCCCTGCCGGCAGGTAGCCAATGTTGGTAATGAGGGTGTCGAAGGCGGTGGCAGTCCAGATGGTGTCCCTGCGCCTTGCCAGCGCCGACACCCCCCCTTTGCCGAGGCCGTGGGCGCGGGAATAGGAACGCCAGCTCCTGCCGCCGTCTTCACTCACGCTGAGCCCTCCACCGGTGCCTGCCCAGACCTTTCCCCCGGCGATCAGGATGTCCGTCACCGCGTTGCCTGCCAGCCACGGTACCGGCGCCGGTTGGTTGAACCGATAACCTAACCTAGCCAGCACTTGCGCGCTGCTCCCCACAGGGGCTATGGCAAGCAGGAGCACCACGACAAGACCCGAGCGCCACGCTCCGCGCACCCGGCTACTTGATCTTGAAGGGGCGAGCGATTGCCTCACTGGTATTTCCAACTTTGTCCTCCGCCTGAAAGGTAAAGGTGTACCATCCCTGCTGAATCGGGCTGCCCCGTGGGTCCCACTTGCTCGCCTCCTGGTCGGCATACACCACCAGCGTGAAGGTATACACTCCGTCGCCGGCCACCTGGTCTCCGTAAGCCTGGCTCACCAGCGGATCAAACGGCAAGCCGTTGTCCACCATCGGGACCGGTTGCCCGCCGTTGGCATAGGACAGATCTGGCTTCTGTGAAGTGAAGCCGACGCGCTTGATATCAGTCAGTGACTGGGGATCGCTCGCGGCTACGGTAATCGGCACGAAGATAACGCCGCTCGCCGGTTTGGTCACGGAATCTGGCAGGCTCAACTGGCTCAGCATGGGTGGTCCGTTGGCGATGAAGAGCTGTGCCTGCACCTCAGGGCTCTGCGCTCCTCCCAAATCCGCTGCAACGAAGATGAGCCGGTAGTCCCCTTTCTTGCCGGCAGCAAAGGCGGCCTCCACACGCATGGAAAAGCGCCCGTCGCCAGCCGCCTCGTCTCCTTGCGTGCCATCATCGACAAGTACCCCGTCGAAGGCCCATGCTCCCCCCTGCAAGGCGCGAAAACGAACCACGCTGACATCAGCCACGCCTTGCGAGTCGAATACCTCCGCACAAAACAGGTAGCTCCCCTGGAAACCACTGGGCAGTGTGTCCGGTACGCTCAGGGTGACGATCAGCGGCGGTGAGTTGGCGCGCAGAAGCACGCTTTTCACCACCGTCTCCGACCAGTGGCCCGCCTGGTCGACGGCGCGGAACTCAAGGGAGAGGCTTTCCGCGGCGCTCTGTGTTGAGGTCCAGCGGATGCGTTGCGAAAAGACGCCGTCCTTGGCAATCTCGTCCCCATCGTCCGGGTGCAGGAAGCCGCCGTCGTCCCACAAGGTGTCGGTGGCGACGGCGATCCCTTGGGCATAACGCGTCATGAGCACATAGCGCACGTCAGGGGCTCCCTGCGGGTCTGCCACTACGGCCTGGATCGGGTACGTTTGCGAGCGATTGAGCACCGATGGCACCCTGATCTCTACAATGCGCGGGGCGTCGGCCTCCCAGTGGTTGGGGGGCTCTGAGCTGCACGCCAGCCATGTGCACAAGGCCACGATGGCCCCGCAAGCGAAACGCATCATCCACCCTCATACAAAAAGGCCGGATGTCTGCTCGGTCGGCACCCGGTCCATAAGTCAAAAGGCAAAGCCGCCCTCCGAGCCGCTAGGAAATCGAACGCGTTCTCAGACCAAAAACCATGCTGCAACCGGACAAATCCCTAGCAAGAATCGACTCGAGGCGACCTCCAGCTTCTCTGTCGTGTGCAAGCAAATGTAGCCAAACGACCCAGAAAAATCAAGCCATTTTTCTGGCTGACCGCTTTCCGATCCCCAGTTTGTCCAGGTGGGCGTGAAGGGCACGCAGGTCGGCAAGGACCACGTCGGCGCCCGCGAAGTATTCATCGTCGAGGGTGGTGCGCAAAGCCACGCAGGCCATGCCGGCGGCCCGCGCCGCCCGAATGCCAGAGGGTGCATTCTCTACCACCAGACATCTGCTCGGCGGCACGCCCATCCGCTGCGCCGCAAGCAGGTAGGGGTCGGGATACGGCTTGCCGCGCTCAGCGTCTCCTGCCGCGACGATGACATCGAACATGTCGACCAGCTCAGCCGGCAGCACGGCCGTCACGTTGGCGCGCTCGGTGCCGGTGACCAGTGCCACCTTCACGCCGCGACGCTTGAGCTCCGCGACCAACTCAAGGGCGCCTGGGGCTGCTGAGGCCCGATGAATGGCCCGGAAGCGCTCGTTCTTGCGGCGTGCCACCTCCTCGGCCTTCTCCGGCGAGAGCGGCACACCCACGGTGCGGGCAATGATCATGGCGATTTCCGCCGCCGGCCGCCCTTCGTTTTTGAGCACCATTTCCGGCTTCAGGTCAATGCCCACCGTGCCGAGCACTTCTTTCCACGCGGCCAAGTGCCAGGACATGGTGTCGCCAATCACCCCGTCAAAGTCGAACAGCACCGCCCGAATCACGACACCTCCTCGAGCCGTGCCGTGAAGTGGCGCAGCAGCGGCGCCTCGTAGACCAGGCGCAGCCCCTTGATGGTATCGCGCATCTGGTAAAGGCGAATGACTGCATCAGCGACATAGTTCATGTGCATCGTGGTGTAGACGCGCCGTGGTATGGCCAGCCGGACCAGTTCCAAGGTCGGATGGCGGACTTTGCCGGTTGCCGGGTCCTTCTCGGCAAACATCAGACTGCCAATTTCCACGGCGCGAACACCAAACTCCCGGTAAAGAGCCACCACCAGCGCCTGACCGGGGAACTGAGCCGGCGGGATGTGTGGCAGAAACTCGCGGGCGTTCAGGTACACGGCGTGGCCACCCACTGGCTTCAGAATCGGCACGCCCGCCTTGTCCAACAGCTCCCCCAAGTAGCGCACCTGCCCGATGCGGAAGCGGAGATAGTCCTCGTCCAACACCCCCTCAAGGCCCCGGGCAATCGCCTCCAAGTCTCTGCCGGCCAGCCCTCCGTAGGTAGTGAACCCCTCCACCAGGATGAGCAGGTGGGACACCTTCTCGCACAGCTTATCGTCATTCATGCACAGGAAGCCGCCTATGTTGACCAAGCCATCCTTCTTGGCGCTCATGGTGCAGCCATCGCCGTAGGAAAACATCTCGCGCGCGATATCGATGACCGGGGTATGCCGGTACCCCTCCTCCCGCTCCTTGATGAAGTAGCAGTTCTCCGCGAACCGACAGGCATCGAAAAACAGGGGAATCCCGTACCTGCTGAGCAGCTCCTTGGTCTTGCGAATGTTCTCCATGGACACGGGCTGGCCGCCACCGCTGTTGTTGGTCACCGTGATCATGCACAGAGGGATCTTCTCGGGGCCGTACGTGTCGACCGCCTGCTGCAGCTTGACCAGGTCCATGTTCCCCTTGAAGGGGTGGTCAAGATGGGGGTCGCGTCCCTCGTCAATCACCAGGTCCAGCGCCACGCCACCGTTGTGGAGAACGTTGGCACGCGTCGTGTCGAAATGGTTGTTGTTGGGGACTACCTTGCCCTTGCTCACCGTTACCGAGAAGAGCAGATTCTCCGCAGAGCGCCCTTGGTGCGTAGGGATGATGTGCTTAAAGCCGAAAATCCGGCGCACGGTCTCTTCCAGGTGAAAGTAGTTGCGGCTGCCGGCATAAGATTCGTCGCCCAACATCATTCCCGCCCACTGGTTGTCGCTCATCGCCGAGGTGCCGCTGTCGGTGAGCAGGTCAATGAGGATGCTTTCGGCGGGCAGGTTGAACACATTCAGCCCAGCCTGGCGCAGCAAGCGGTCGCGTTCCTCACGCGTGGTGCGCTTGATGGGCTCCACGACTTTGATCTTGAACGGCTCGAACAGTTGTTCCATGCGCCCTCCCTCTGCCTGATTGCTCAACCGCGCAACGGCTCAAAGGTGATAAAGTCGGCATGATGCACAATCACCGCCTCCGGGCTGCGGTAGCCGCCGTCCCCCTCTTTGGCATGCACGGCGATGATGTGCACCACTTCGTCGGGCAGGAGGTGGGCCACCGCCAATCCGACGCCACTGAAGGGGTGGCGCAGGAGTCTACCGCCGGCACTCTTAGTGAACCCTGCCGTCTCGCGTCGAAACTCCAGGAGCTTACCCACGTCATGCAGCAACGCGCCCGCCACCAGCACATCCATGTTCAGGGAGAGGTGACCCGCATAGTGCTCAGACAACGCCTGGGCAGCTCTGATGGCAATTTGGGTAACTGCCCGCACGTGGGTCAAGTAGCTCACCTTGCAGTTGGGGATGAGCAAGGTGAAGGGCATGGTGGCTAAGTCCTCGACCGACCAGCCGCCGCGCCGCAAGGCGTCGACCATTACCGCCAGGGTCTTCTCGCGCAGGCTCTCGTCGCTAATCATGGCCAGCTCAGGGAACAGTTTTCGCAGCTTGTCAGCGCTCTCCACGAGTCGATACTCCTCTTTTGGTTCCTGGTCACTCGCCAGGCGGGCTACACTCCCGCAGAAGGGTGGTCATGTCGCGCACCGCCTGGGCCAATCCCACCAGCAGGGCGCGGCAGACGAGCGCGTGCCCAATGTTCACTTCTTCGATCTGGGGGATTTTTGCCACCTCGCGCACGTTCTGATAGTTCAACCCGCCGGCAGCGCTCACGCCAAGCCCTAACTTGCTGGCGGCCAACGCCGCCGCGCGCAGCTTCTCCAATTGTTCGGTCTGGGCGTCCAAATCCTGGGCCATGGCCAACGGCGTCGTGTTCAGCTCCACGTAGTCGACGCCGACGTGCGCAGCCGCCTTCACCTGCCGCAAATCCGGCTCGATGCGCGCCGCTACCACGATGTTGCTGGAGCGCAAGGTGGCCACCAGGTCCTCCAATGGCTCCGGGCCCGCCGCCACGTCCAGTCCCGTGCTTGGCACCACCCCCTGCGCCAGGGGAGGAATCAGGGTCGCCATGTCGGGCAGGATAGCCACTGCCCTCTTGGCCATCTCTTCGCTCGCTGCTACACGCAGGTTGAAGTGGGTGGTCACCGTTTCCTTGAGCAAAGCCATGTCGCGCTCAGTCAGGTAGCGCCGGTCTTCGCGCAGGGTGGCCACGACCCCGTCGGCGCCGCCGACCTCCGCTTGCAGCGCGGCGGCCACAGGATTGGGTTCCTTGCCGCGACGATCAGCACGGATCACTGCGACTAAATCGATGTTCACCCCGAGTCTAAGCATGTGCAGTCCTCCAAACTCTGCCCCTCTCTGCCAGTCTTGCCAGAACCGTTTGCCTGTCGGAATGCATAGCAATGGGTCGGGATACGCGTAGAAGTCTCGACACAGTCACAAACTGGTAACCTTGCTGCTGGAGCTTCGGCACCTCCTCACGAAGCGCCTCCAGGGTGGTCCGTCGCAGGTGGCCGATGCCCAGTGCCCGCCCCTGCCGCTTTGCCAGGTGGGCGAGCCGCCAGAGCTGCTGCCGTACCTTGGCCGTGTCTGCTTCGACGTCCAGGAACGCGGCGTTAGCAGTGCAGGGCACCTGCATGCGAAGGGCGACCTCGTAGGCGATGCTCATGCTGTTCGTGCGACTGTCCACAAAGTACAGGCCACGCCCTCTCAGTTCTTCCATGACGAGGGTCATAACCCGCTCGTCGGCCGTGGCCCGGGAGCCCTGGTGATTGTTGAGGCCTGCGGCATGGGGCACACTGGCAATGGCACGATCTACCCGCTGGCGGATCTCCTCGTCACTGAGGTGGACAAACAGCGTGGAGCCCCGATCCTCCACGGACTCGTGCAAGGCCTCCATGGGCATGTGCACCATCACCTCTTTGCCTGCTGCCGCCGCCAGCTCGGCCACCTCCCGCGAAAAGGGCAACCCGGGGATCACCGACACGGTTAGGGCACAGGGCAGGTCGAGAGATTCCTTCGCCAATTCGCCGGCGGAGTAGCCAAAGTCATCGATGACCAGAGCGATAAGGGGCCTTTCGTGGCCCGGAGCCAGGGCCTTTTGGATGCGGAGGCGCAATGCTGCTTGGCCTTTCAGGCGGAGAACGAGCCGCGCCGAGTCGCCACCCGGCGCCGTCTCTGAAGGCTCCACGGTGGCACCCATGGCAGGCGCGCTCCGGGCTATTTCGGCAACCAACTCGGGGACCGACTTTTCCGGCGGAACAGAGAGGACAAGCCACTGCCCTTCTGTGGTGACCTGCTGCTCTCCGACGCCGTGCCTGGCCGCTTGCTGCAACACCGCTGACCTGAGCTCTGCCGTTGAGGGGATCTTGCGCTCCACGCGCCCCCCAGCGCCTCGCTGCCTGCCGTAGACGATGAAGAACACCAAGACGACGGCCCCAATGAGCAGCAGGTAGCCGGTCATTCGTCGCCAGGTGCGTGGGCTCCGGTATGTGCGTCGTCTGCGCATGGCCTTCGCTCGGTGAGCCTGCCGTCGTCACTTCCCAAAAACCGCCTTGAACGTGCTCCATGAATGGGCCTGGCCTGTGCCGCTGTCGTGCCAGCGCCAGATGTACCAGTAGCCACTTTGCTGGTCCAACAGGAGGCGGAACTCGGCTTGGCCCTGCGCCTGGCGCGGATAAGAGGGGTCGCGCAGGGTGTGGTGCGCGGTCAGCACATAGTTCTCCACCACCACGGCCGAGTCGGGAAAAGAGTTCTCCGAGACAAGCTCAAGCTCCAGCTTGTGCAGCGAGTCCTGAGGCACCACGGCAAACAGTTGCCGGAGATAGTTCTCTTCGCTGACAATGCCCCAGCGGTCGAAGAAGCCGGGGTTCAGCGAGGCAACACCCTGGTCGGGGATGAAGACAAACGGGCGACGGCCGGACGAACCGTCGCTGAGGCAGCGCAGATAGTTATCGACGCTCTTGCCGGAAATAGCGTTGCGCAGATTCGCCAGCACCAGGGTGGGTGAAGTGGGTGGGATCCAAGGCGTGCGCCCGCCGGTGGGCGGCTCTGCCTCGCGGGTGGCAAAAGGGTTCTTGCACTGCACCCCTAGCAGTGCCAGCAGAACGACTGCCCCCTTCAGACTTGCGTTCCATCGTTTGCGTCTCACCGCCCGAGTCGCACCTCGCCTTTGGCACCGCTCACGCTTGTCTCTGCCGACCCGCCGAAGAGGCTTGCACCTTTGCTCCGGGGCCAGCGCCGTAGCGCGTGACTTCTGGCCGTCCCTGGGTCGTGGCGAATATAGGACAATTCCCCCACTTTTGCAAGGGCAAAGTGCCCGATCCCTCCATAAGAACTCAGGAAAACTCTTGACTTTTGCACGGCACTTTGGTAAATTGCCACCGAAAGGGTTGGTCAAATACCGACGACGGGGTTGAGCATCATGACTGCCCTTCACACCGAGCGGCCCTTGTGCGGAGATGGACGACCACGCAAGCTCCTCAACCAGCTGCGCGAGGCCACTTGTGCCCCCCATTGCAGACGCCGTACGATCCAGGCCTACGCGAAATGGGTCGGGCGCTTTGTCCGCTTTCAGCGCCTCCGCCATCCACGGGACATGGTGCTGGGCCACGGCAAGGCAATGCGGCAACTGCGGGTTCAGGAGACTGACTTCGCGCGGAGTGAAATCATCGCCCGCGACGGCGAGGGTGGCAAGGAGCGAGGGACCGTGCTTCGGGGATCGCTCAAGCGCCCCCTTCGCGACCATTTGCGGGAGGTCAAAGTGCTCCACGAGGGGGATGGGGCTGGGTGCAAATGCCAGCCACTCTGCACCGCAAGTATCCGCGCGCGCCCGCCGAATGGCGCCGGGAATGGGGTTTCCCCCAGGGAAACAGCCGCAAGGACCTAGAGACTGGCAAGGAAGAGCCCCATCACAGAGACGAATCACTGGTGCAAGAAGCGGTAAAGGATGCCATCACCAAGGCTGGATTGGCCAAGCGCGCTACATGCCATACGTTTCGGCATCCTTTCGCAACAGACCTGCTGGAGAGCGGCTACGACATTCGAACAGTCCAGGAGGCCCTTGGTCACAAGGACGTGAAGAGGACCATGGTGTGTACCCACGTGCTTAACCGCGGGCCGGCCGCGGTCGGCAGCCTCGATGATGTGCCTTGAGGTGATCATGGAGACTGTTATGCCGATCCGCATAAGACCGTGTGATAAGGACAGTGCCTCGCCGCAGCAGCCTGATAGCTCACCGGTTGGAGGGAAGTGATGCTTCATCCGCAGACGTCTTATGCCGCGACGGTAAGGGAGTTTGGGGTGCTATGGGGATCCATGTAAACAGCGTTGGGCGAGATGCATAAGTGTAGCAAAATGGCAGGTAATTGTG